>JAMNXX010000162.1 GCA_023623095.1 Bacillota bacterium
AAAAATAATGAGCAATACCGCCCATATTCTCCATGTAAATCGTATCCCCATATGCGTGATGAAGATATTGTTGAGAGGGGGAAAGAGGGTTGAAGCAGCCACATTTCCTAAAGACATTAGGCTTAAGGCTTTTCCCCTGTTGCGGACAAACCATTGAGGAACCAATGTGGATGGAATCAATGACATAGAACCCTGCCCCAAAAGTCTTAAAAGAAAAAACCCAACGATAAGCATTTCCGGTTTTGTTATAAAGCTCATCCATAGACAGACGAGTCCGAGCATTGCAGCAGTAAAGGTCATCATTTTTCTGTGTCCTTGAGCATCAACAGCTTTGCCTACCAGGGGAAGAAGCAGTCCTGCGGCAAGTGTAGCAATCGAATAATGGGTCGATATCATCGTTCTGCTCCAGCCAAAATCATGGACATAATCTTCGATGAATAAGGAAATAGAATAGGTTTGACCTGGACCGGAGAAGAAAAGACCTATGGCTGCAACGATTGTGATAATCCAACCATAAAAGAAACGAGAATTTTTTATCTCTTTTAGTTCATTTGTTTCACAGAAATGATTTTGGACAGTTCTTTTTTCTGTAGATTTGTTTGATTTGCAGAATTTTATAAGAAACGCCTGAAATTTATCGATAAATTTTTTTCTCGTCTGTGCCATATGACAGCCATATCCTTTCTATTTTTTATCAGGATCAAAAAAAGGTAAATTTGCTTCTTATATTTTCATACTAACATCAAGCGATGCGGACATCAAGTTTGCTTGCCAAGGCGATTGCGTCCGGCTTCTGATTTTGACTGCTTGCTTGTATACTTTTATAAGAATAGTTCCTTATAAGTGTTTTCATATATTGCTTGGTCGCTTTCATCATAATATCAAAAGTGATTTTTATTTATTTTTATTCTACTTTTTCAATTTTTCTAATGATTCTAGCCTTTTTCTTTTGATTTGTAGGAATGATTTCATATTTTTTCACGGGCAAATGCAGGGCAGTAGAGAACTTTGATGACTACATCGATGCAGGAATTGTTATTTTTTTATTGAATCTATTCTACCATGAATAGATGATTATAAGCAGTATAACTCGGGTAAATGGGATGATAATATTGATTGTAGTTATAATAGGAGGGGATATTTTATATGATGTGGAAAGAGAAGTATCGAATCGGTGTGGAGCATATTGATGAACAACATAAAGAGCTATTTAAGCGCGTATTTAATTTTTTACAAACCGTCCAGAGCAAAGAAAATTGGGAGGACAAGCTGGAAAAAGTAAAAGAAACCATGGCTTTTATGAAAGATTATGTGATCGTTCATTTTAATGACGAGGAAATTTATCAAGAGCAAATAGGATATCCTGACATTGAAACCCATAAAGAAGTACATTCGAATTTTAAAGAAGAGGTTCACGATTATGTCCGAAGCTTTGAGCAGGAAGGTTTTGATGAAGAAAAGATTCAAGAATTTGGGGCAAAACTCATGACTTGGCTGATCATGCATGTTGCGAAAATGGATCAAGAGATTGGAAGATATGTGAAAGCTAAGGGAGGAGAGGCATAATGAGAGCAGAATACATAAATCCATTTTACAAAGCAACAAAGGATGTATTTCAATTGATGCTTGACATCGATCCTCAAAGAAAGGAACTGAAAGTGGTAGAAGATATGGTCTGCAGCAAAGATGCCAGTGTTTTATTAGGTGTAACGGGAGACTTAAAGGGAAGCCTCCTCTTTAGTTTTTCTAAAGATATGACTTTAAAAATGATCAAAATCATGTCCGGCATGGAGATGGATGAGATCGATCATTTTGCGTCTTCGGCATTGGGAGAAATCGCAAATATCATCGGAGGCAATGCAATGACGCTTTTAGCAGAACAAGAATATAAATGCGATATTGTGCCACCGCAAATTTTTGTGGGTGAATATAAGTCTTTTTCTATGGCGAATGAGAAGGTGCTACTGATGTCTTTAACGACACCGATAGGGGAATTTGACATCAATATTTTTTTGAAAGAAAATAAAAATTCGTGAGGACGGTTGATTTTCGAAAGATTTTTGGGCATTCATACAATACTTTTTAAAAAGTACGCACTCCTTTCTGTAGGGAATTAGAAACCAAGTCAGAAAGGAGTTTTTGTTTTTTGTGGTTGTTTTAAAAATGTTTGGACAAATGATTGCCGAAGGAAATTGCAAAAGAGGATTATCAAATTCCAAGATAAAATTATAAGATGTATGGATTGTAATGGTATATGATTGCGGTCAATATATAAGTCGATTTTTGCGATTATCTTTGTACTGCAGATTGACAAGATCTGCGCAGAGGATTGAGTATAATAGTAAGAGATAGATAATAAAGGAAAAAATATCGATGGTGTTTTTTAACGCCTGCAAAAAAAAAGATTATTATAAGAATGGGGGAGATTCCACTAAATTTTGTTTGGGATGATATAAGAAGGATCCATAATTTAGAAAAATTTTTAGTTAGGAGAAAAAACACAGTGGGTATTAATAGAATAAAGATTCAACCTTTTTTGACAGTAAAAATTAGCTTTTTTCGACATGGATTCTAAAAGGATTCGAAAGAAAGGGATAAGTTGACTCTTCAATAAAGGGATGATGACGATAATGGCTTATACAAAAAATGCTTCAATCAGATGGAATATTATTGTTTCATTTATTTTGTTAATGTTAGCGACTTTAGGGATTATCAGTGCCATTATGTTTTCAAAATGGTTATCTTCAGCGGATGAAGCGATAAGTAAGATGGCGAAAGACATGAACAAAGAAATTTCGAATTGGGTGGATTTATACGTGGATATTTCGTCTCGCGTGAATGAAGAAGATCAAGGGCGAATCGGACGAGCTGATGAAGATGGAAATGTTCAAGGAGTTTTTGATTTTCATGTGATGCTGACAAGGTTGAATAAAGATTTGAAGAAAATCGCGGAAAACAAAGATGGGTTTGCGGTGATCGTAGAAAAAGAGTCAGGACAATTGCTTGCCAACTCATTGGGTATCCAGAATTTTAAAATACTCAAAGACGGTACGATAAAAAGCCAAACGATTGCTGATATGAATAACCGGGCAATCAGCCAAGGATATGAAAATTATCGAAAGACGGGAAACCAAAATTTTAAAATCGATGCAGAAGGCGATGAGATATATGCTCATTTGAGTGAATATCAAAAAAATGGATTGGATTGGCTGGTGATTACAGCAATTCCGGCAAGTGCATCTATGACGGGTATTTTTGACAATATGAAATTGATGTTTATTTTAATGATAGCAGCAATTCTTTTATCCTCAGCAATTTATTTTAAACTTACAAATAAACTTTTAAGGCCGATAGATAATTTAATTGCGATTACGGAGAAATTTTCGCAAGAGGATCTGTCTCAAAGAGCAGCGCTCGTCAGAAGCGATGAGATTGGCAGGTTGGCAGAATCTTTTAATAAAATGGAGGATACAATCTGTACGCTGATTAACAATCTTGAAGAAAAAGTAAGAGAGAGAACGCTGGAGCTGGAGAAAGCGAACAAATTATTAAAAGAAAATAAAGATCAATTGCAGCTTATTTTAGATTCTACTGCAGAAGGGATCTATGGAGTGGATATCAATGGGAAGTGCATTTTTTGCAATGAAAGTGCTTTAAGGATGCTTGGGTACAAACATCAGGATGAATTAATCGGAAAGAATATGCATTTACAAATCCATCACAGCGATAAAGACGGAAGACCGATACCGGAAGAGGAATGTAAAATATTTCAGGCTTTTCTTTCCGGAAAAGGAATTTATGCAGATGACGAAGTTTTTTGGAGGTCGGATGGCACAAGTTTTGATGTTGAATATTATTCATATCCCCAATATAAAGATGGAAAAATCGTAGGCGCAGTTATTACTTTTATCGATAATACCGAACGCAAGAAAAATGAAAAACATATCCGATATCTTAGTTATTATGATCCTTTGACGGGTGTATACAATCGATTCTTCTTTGAAGATGAATTAAAAAGATTAGATACCAAGAAAAATCTTCCGATATCAATTATTTTCGGGGACATCAACCACTTGAAGCTAACAAACGATATTTTCGGACACACTTCAGGGGATGCGCTTTTGAAAAAAACGGCACAGGTATTGAAAAGTGTATGCAGGGAAGAAGACATTATTGCACG
>JAMNXX010000072.1 GCA_023623095.1 Bacillota bacterium
GTATGTGTTTTCTTGATTTTTCTGAGATGAAAAGATCCAAGAGTCCCAGGTCCCTTTCTATGCAATAAATAGTCGAAACAAGCCGAACAATTGGAGAAAACTTTTCTGAAGAGGCGGTATCAGTTGAGTGCGTTCTTATTAAGAAAATTATTATGGAGTATCACTGATAAGTATAAAGTTGAAGGTGCAGATATATTTAGAATTTATATGGGCTGAATATCCAGTCAAAAAGAGCCAATAAAAAGGCTCTTTTTTCATGGTCAAATTGAGGGCAGGTAGGTGAAAGGTGAGGGGTGGTTAATATTAATGAGTGTGGCCTTCTTCAGCATCTGCTTTGGTTTCATGAACGGTACCATGCGGATGTTCAGGAGGCGCATAGATAGAGTATAATTTAAGTGGCGTATGCCCTGTATTGATCAGATTGTGCCATTTGCCGGCAGGAATAATAATGATATCATCATCGGAAACTCTTTTTTGAAAATCTAAATTATCTTTTTTATCTCCTATCATCATAATTCCTTGCCCTTCTTCGATGCGTATAAATTGATCCACGTTTGGATGCATTTCTAAACCGATATCATCTCCAACATTGATGCTCATTAAGGTAAGTTGCAGATAGTTTCCTGTCCATAAAGCGGTACGGAAAGCATTGTTTTGCTTGGTGGCTTCCTCAATATCCGTTACAAATGGGTCTGGTCCATAATCTTTCAATTGAATAGAATGTCTCCAACTCATTGGTGCGTTAGCCCAATAGGGATGGGAATAAATGTACGGGTTATATATTGGTGTATTCATGTAGTAAGGAAGCAGGACTCCTAGATGATAATCATTATACATCGCAATCTTTCCTTTCATTAGTTTTTTTAATATCATATGCGTCATGCTTAAAGAGGGTGCTTTGATTCCAAGAAGGTTTTTATCCCTATGTCAATTTTTTCTTTCTGTAACAGAACTTTTCATAACGAATATATTGAAATAGGTAATAGGAACCTATGCTTGTAAGGGTATATTATTGAAAGGAGAGAGAGGGATGTATAGCGTTTATCCTATTTATGATTATTGTGAATGGAATGATAACCGAAGAGCGGGACATTTTCATAGATATCAAGGTGTTACGACATTCGATAATGGACATACGCACAGGTACCATGGATATACAAGCAGAACGATACCTGCCTATGGGAGCCACGTTCATTATTATCAAGGATATACAACTGTAGATGATCGACATAGACATGCCTATAACGGGTATACCGGACCGGCAATTTATATAGAGGGAGGAAAACATATCCATCTGATGAGAGGAAGAACAAGCTTTGTAGATGAACATGATCATCGGTATGAAAATAGGACTTTTGAACAGATGCGATAGGAGCGCGAGCTCCTATTTTTTTAAGAAGGACAAAATCATCTGCATTGCTAAATGAATTTTGTAAATGTTAGGTAAACTCATTTAGATAAAATAAGATTCTGTTATGCTAAAATTATTACAGGCATATTTTTAAAAGGAGAAAGTAAAGATGGTTTATTCTAAACAAAACGAAAGGGGTATGGTGCAATTGGAAAAGCGAATAGAAAGCTACCGAGAGGAAATGATTCGATCGCTTCAGAAACTTGTTCAAATTAAAAGCGCAGAAGGAGCGCCCAGAGAAAATATGCCATTTGGTGAAGGGCCTTATCAGGCTTTGAATTATATGCTCAATTTGGCAAAATCTATGGGATTTCAAGTATTCAACGCTGACAATTATGCGGGACATATTGATTTAGGGGATTCAAGTGAAATTGTAGGAGTATTGGTCCATTTGGATGTTGTTCCGGAGGGAGAAGGATGGACGTATCCACCCTATGGGGGAGAAATCCATGATGGTAAGATTTACGGGAGAGGAACGGTTGATAACAAGGGACCTGCCATTGCATCGCTGTATGCAATGAAAGCAATTCAAGAGGAAGGGCTTCCGATTCGGAAAAAAATCAGATTAATCCTGGGAACGAATGAAGAAACAAACTGGGGAGGGATAAAGTATTACCTTAAAAAGGTGAAACAGCCGGATATTGCTTTTGTTCCGGATGCGAATTTTCCGGTTATCCATGGAGAAAAAGGGATCCTCGTATTCGATTTGAATCAGAAACGAAAAGAACAGCAAAAGGGAAAAATTGTTCTAGAAAGCATGAGGGGGGGAAATGCTCCCAATATGGTTGCAGATTGGTGCACTGCCATATTGAGGGGAGAAGAAGAGATTCAAAAGACGGTGGAAAAAGAATTAGAGATTTTTATAAAGGAAACAGGATATGCATTGTCATTAGAACCATCTCAAGAAGGTAAGATAATTCTTCATTCTATGGGAAAATCAGCCCATGGCAGCGCTCCCCAGTTAGGGCTCAATGCAATTTCTCAACTGATGAAATTTCTAGAACGATTACCATGGGGCAATTCGGAAACAGGTGAATTCATCAAAATGTATAACCAAAAAATTGGCATGGAGTATTATGGAAAATCGATTGGCTGTGGATTCGAAGACGAAATATCAGGGAAACTGATTTTTAATGTAGGTATGATACATATGGATGCAGAGAGGATGACGATCACTGCAAATATCCGATATCCAATTACGGTTTCTAGCGATGCAGTATATGACGGGATTCGGAAAGCATTGAAGAATACGGAAGTTGAAGTGATTCCCAAAGATCATAAGAAGCCGATCTATATTCCTGAAGAACATGAATTGGTGCAAAACCTGATACAGGTATATCGAAAGGAAACGGGGGATATGGAAAGCAAGCCTATCGTCATTGGTGGCGGAACTTATGCCCGGGCGATAAAAAATGCAGTAGCATTCGGCCCTACATTTCCGGGGCAGATGGGATTGGAGCATCAAAAAGATGAACATATTTCTATTGATTTTTTGCTCAAATGTACAAAGATATATGCGCAGGCAATGTATACATTAGCAAAATAAATATATATTTTTATAAACCTCTTTGAATGAATAGTGATTCAAAGAGGTTTTTTTATTTATTTGTAATCGAATTGTAATTTTATATTTGAAAATATCATGAAGAATCAAAACACAAGAGAGCAATAATGTTTTATAATATAAATCGGAGGTTGCTTTAACAGTTTTTGATTTGGTTTTAAAATTTTGCAGCAAAGGATTAAGAAAATCAACGCAATGACTGATTCGATAGGAATATATCTAAAAAGGATAACTGTTAAGGGGGAAAGGATATGAATAAAATCCTTATTTTTACTGTTTCAACCGGCGCAGGGCATAATCAGGTTGCCCGCTCATTAGAGAATGAATTTATGATTTGTGGATATGATGTTGTGAAGTTAGATGTTTTAAAAGAAACGAGCAAATTTTTAGATATATTGATATCTGATGGGTATCGGCTATTAGCAACTAATTTGCCGAAAATGTACGGGAAATTGTATAAAATAACTGATAAAAAAAAGCTAAATTCGGGATTTACAAAATTATTTGCCCGAATACACCGCAATAAAATCCATCGATTGATTCAAAATTACAGACCCAATTTGATCATCGGCACGCATCCGCTTACCGTTAGCCTTGTTGCTGATTTAAAGAAAAGGGGAATCATACATGTTCCTTTTATTTCTGTTATTACGGACTATCAGGCACACCAAACTTATATCAGTCGGTATGTAGATGCATATATTACAGGAAGCTATTATACGAGCCAAAGTTTAAAAGAAAGAGGAGTGCTTGAAGAAAAAATCTATACATATGGCATACCTATCCAAAGAGAATTTTTAAGAAAACGAAAGAGAAAGGAAACATTTTGTAGAACAAAAGAATGTTTGACGATTTTATTAATGGGCGGAAGTATGGGCGTCAAATCGATTCGAAAAACGCTTGAAAATTTAGTTTTGAATCGTTATCCCCTTAGAATTATTGTCATATGTGGTAATAATGAGATTTTGAGACAAGATCTGAAAAACCGATATAAAAATACTTCCGATGGGAAAAAGAAGATAACCATTTATGGGTTTACAAAACATATTTCTCGTTTAATGGATATGTCGGATATTATTATAACGAAGCCTGGAGGGTTGACTGTTTCAGAGGCGATTGCTAAAAATGTACCGATGATTATCCCTTATCTGA
>JAMNXX010000201.1 GCA_023623095.1 Bacillota bacterium
TCTGCTGCAACATCGCCCTGTCTCTTGCTTAATTTCTTTTTATCTTTATTTAAAATATTCGGCAAATGTACAAATTTTGGAGTCGGCCAGCCAAATGCCTGATAAAGATAAACATGTTTGGGCGTCGAAATCACCCATTCTTCTCCACGGATCACGTGGGTAATACCCATCAGATGATCGTCTACAACAACAGCAAAATGATAGGTAGGATATCCGTCTGCTTTCATCAAGACTTGGTCATCTAGATCATTTGTGTTGACCACAACGGTTCCTTTCACGAGATCATCAAAGGTGATATTTTGATTCTCCGGAAGCTTTAGCCGAACGACATAATCTTCTCCTGCATCAATTCGCTTTTGTGCCTCCTCGATGGAATATTTTCTACATTTACCATCATATTTTGGCGTCAATCCTTTCGATTTCTGCTCTTCTCGAAGGTTTTCCAATCGTTCCTTTGAGCAGAAACAATAATAGGCATGTCCTTCTTCAATCAGCTGCTTGATGTACTTTTTATAAATCTCCAAACGCTCTGATTGGATATACGGACCATAATCTCCTTTTTGAATCAGTTGTCCGCCACTTGTCAACATCGCTCCTTCATCATGTTCAATCCCTGCCCATTTCAGGACTCGAATCATGTTTTCGACAGCGCCTTCTACATACCGCGTCTGATCCGTATCTTCGATCCGCAGCAGATATTGGCCGCCATGTTGCTTCGCAAATAAATAATTATATAAAGCAGTTCGCAAACTGCCAATATGCACGTATCCCGTAGGGCTTGGTGCAAATCTCACCCTAACCGTCATCGTATTCCTCCTGAAAACTTTATTTTTTCTTTATTATTATATCGAAAAATATTTTTTCCATCAATAACGCAGCAAATATTATCTGCCAAACACTTCGGCATCTCGAATCAATTGAATGATGCTCTCCACAGCTTCTTCATAAGAAAGCTCTTTCTTTTCTTTTTCCTTCCTCAATTTATACTCTACAACCCCTTCAGATGCTTTTTTGCCCACAGTAATGCGAATCGGAATTCCGAGCAGATCCGCATCTTTGAATTTTACGCCTGCCCTTTCCTTTCTGTCATCAAGCAATACTTCCACATTTTGTTTCAGCAGTTCCTGATAGATCTTCTCTCCCAACGCATGCTGTTTCTCATCAGCAACATTAACGATTGTGATGATCACATGATATGGGGCTACTGATAAGGGCCAAATGATTCCATCTTCATCATGATGTTGCTCGATAACAGCTGCCATTGTTCTTGAAACCCCGATCCCATAGCATCCCATCACGATCGGCTGTTCCTGTATATTTTCGTCCATATATGTTGCTCCCATCGCTTGGCTGTATTTGGTTCCCAACTTAAAGATTTGTCCCACTTCGATTCCTCTTGCCAATTTCACCGGAGCACTGCATTGAGGACAGCGATCTCCTTCTTGGATCTGCTTCAGATCGGCAATCTGATCTGCACGAAAATCGCGCCCATAATTTACATTCAGCAAATGATAGTCCGTTTTATTGGCTCCCACAACAATATTTTTCATATGCGGGATTTCTTCATCCACGATCATTTGGATTCCTTTTAAGCCTACCGGGCCTGCAAATCCTACTGCTGCACCCGTATATTTCAGAATATCTTCTGCAGAAGCAAATTCCAGCTCATGTTCTGGAACCTTTAGGACATTAAGCAGCTTTGTTTCATTTAACTCCCGATCCCCTCGCAGGACTGCTGCAACGATCTTATCCCTTACTTTAAACAGCAAAGTCTTCGCCGTCTGATGCGCAGGAATATTTAGAAAGGATGTCAGCTCTTCAATCGTTCCTGCCTGAGGGGTGTGTATTTCTTCCAAATCTTTTTCTTCTGTATCTTGCGGAGGAAGATCGAGCATGCAGGGGGCTTTTTCTACCGTAGCCGCAAAATCACAACTTTCGCAATAAGCGATTACACCTTCTCCATAATCAGACAATGCTGTAAACTCATGGGAATCGCTTCCTCCCATTGCACCTGTATCGGCTTCAACCGCTCTGAATTCTAAGCCGCATCGGGTAAATATCCTCGAATACGCATCATACATATCTCGATAGCTCTTATCCAGTCCTTCCCAATCCCGATCAAAAGAATAAGCATCTTTCATGATAAACTCTCTGCCCCGCATCAGTCCAAACCGAGGCCGCTTCTCGTCTCTATATTTTGTTTGGATCTGGTATAGGTTCACGGGAAGCTCCTTATAAGATTTTAACTCATTTCTTACGATTTCCGTAAAAACTTCCTCATGGGTAGGCCCTAAGCAAAATTCCCGCCCATTTCTGTCTTTCAAACGAAACATTTCAGGACCAAAATCATACCATCGCCCTGATTCTTTCCACAGTTCAGCAGGTTGAATTGCTGACATTAAAAGTTCCTGAGCTCCCTTAGCATCCATTTCTTCCCGGATAATTTGCTCTATTTTTCTCAACACCCGATGCCCCAATGGCATATATCCATATACCCCGGAAGCCAGTTTTTTAATCATCCCTGCTCGAAGCAAAAGCTGATGACTTGGGACCTCTGCTTCACTGGGCACCTCTCTCAATGTATGAAGGTACATTTTAGACATTCTCATGGGTATTTTTCTCCTTTCCATGTAAAAAAACCCTTCATCTCCACACCGCGCAGAAACGAAAGGTTAGCAGCTTCATCATTCACTCTGAAAACACAAATATATATTAACGAATCCAATGAGATTTGTCAACGATTCCATAAAATTTCAGCAGTTATGATGATTTTCCATTTGCCTCCGCTATTCGCTCTGCAAAATACTGACAACAGCTTGTGCTGCTATCCCTTGTCCCATTCCTGCAAATCCAAGTCCTTCTGTCGTTGTCGCTTTGATATTTAAACGATCGATGGAAATGGAAAGTGCATGGGCAATATTTTTTTTCATTTCATCGATATAAGGTGCCATCCTCGGCGCTTGAGCGATGATCGTGGCATCAATATTATTGACGCTGTATCCTTTCTGCCTCAGCATATTTTTTACCTCTATAAGCAATTTGATACTGGAGATTCCTTTGTATCTCTCATCCCTATCCGGAAAGTGTTTCCCAATATCCCCCAATCCTGCTGCTCCCAGCATGGCATCTTTGATCGCATGCAGCAGTACATCTGCATCCGAATGCCCCTGCAAACCTTTTTCATAAGGAATATGGACTCCTCCAATGATCAGCGCTCTTCCCTCTACCAAGCGGTGAACATCATATCCAAGCCCTACCCGCATATCTGCTCCCTTCCTTTTTTTCATAATCGATTCAGCGATGTGGACATCCGCCGGTGTCGTAATTTTAATATTTTCATCACTTCCCATGCAGATCCGCACCGGATGACCAATCCGTTCGACCAAAACCGTATCATCCGTTCCTGTAAATCCCTCTTCCCGCGCCTTTTCATGAGCCTCCAGCAGAAGAGAATATGAAAAGGTCTGAGGCGTCTGAATCGCCCAAAGTTTGCTGCGCTGAGGCGTGTCTATAATTATTTTTTGCTCATCTACAATTTTGATCGTATCCTTTACCGGGACTCCTATCCCCACTGCGCCATGGGCAATAGCTTGACGGATGCTGCTTTCAATATCCTGTATTTTCACAAAGGGTCTTGCACCATCATGAACAATGATGATATCGCATCGCTCATCTACAGCTTTCAATCCCTTATAAACAGACTCTTGCCTTTCAGCTCCTCCTGGGATTACCGCAGCTACTTTATCAAAACCATAATGCTGTACGATATTTTCCATACAATAGGATCGTTCTTCGGCTTGAACCACTACAATCATTTCATCGATAAACAAGCAGCGCTGGAAAGTTTCTAATGTATGGGCAAGCACCGGTTTTCCTCCCAAAAGCAAATACTGTTTGTTGATGGGAAGATTCATGCGTTTTCCCTGTCCTGCCGCAGCGATAATAGCAGAAACCCATTTTCCTTCATACAAATTTCTCGCCCCCTTATCCAACTCAATTGCTGAATGACAATGCCCTATTTTTTTATTATCGATTGGACTTTTACCGTTCAATTAAAAAAGCCCAGCATATACTGGGCTATTAAATGATCAAAGAAAATGATTACGCTGTTTTATCCGCT
>JAMNXX010000330.1 GCA_023623095.1 Bacillota bacterium
TCAAAAGATGATTATAAAAACTATCAACAACTCAATGCTTTTATTGACGTTTGCGGCGATTGTTATTACAATCATCGGTTTGCTTTTCAGCAAAAAAATATTAATCTGGATGAATACCCCTCAAGATATATTGGCATACGCCACAGACTATCTAAATATATTCTTCATCGGCATGATATTCATGTTTGGATACAATGTAGTTAGTGCTGTTTTAAGAGGGCTTGGAGACTCTAGGACACCTTTGCGATTTTTATTTATTTCGACTATCATCAATCTCGTTCTAGATCCCGTTTTTATTTTAGGGTTTGGTTGGATTCCTCGAATGGGAATTCGGGGAGCAGCCCTTGCAACGATATTGGCTCAATCAATTTCTTTTTTTCTAGCATTGCGATACTTGGATAAACATAGTCATTTGATCAAATTCCGGATCGCAGATTGGAAATTGAGTAAGGAACTAACCGTAAAAATGATTAAAATTGGATTGCCATCGGGATTGCAGCAGATAGTCGTTTCCTTTGGCATGATCGTTATGACGGGAATTATCAATTCTTTTGGGACAGAAACGGTTGCTGCATTCGGTGCTGCCTCTAGATTAGACCAATTTGCGCATATGCCTGCAATGTCATTGGGATTGGCAGTTTCTACTTTGACAGGACAAAATATCGGGGCTGGCAAAAAAGAACGCGTCAAAGAAATATATAAATGGGGCAGTATTGCGACGGTATTTATTACAGCATGCATTACCATTATTGTATTAGCAATGCCTACGACAATATTGCGCCTTTTTACAACGGATGTTTCTGTATTAGAAATAGGAAGCCGGTATCTTCGGATTGTAGGAATTTCATATATTCCCTTTGCATTGATGTTTATTACAAATGGTATATTAAGGGGTGCAGGAGATACACTTCCTACGATGATCTTTTCAATTGTATCTTTATGGCTTATACGAGTGCCCTTGGCAAAATATTTATCTTCTTTAGCTGCTTTAGGCAGGGATGGGATATGGATTGCAATTGCCATCAGTTCAGTGATTACACTACTGCTTAGCCAAATTTATTATGCAACCGGTGCTTGGAAAAAGAAAGCAGTCATCTAAATTAAAATCACAAAGGAGTGAAATTTTGCTTTGCAAAAAAGACAAAGGAATATATCAAAAAATAGAAAGAGCATGTAATGATCTACCTTGCACCATCATAGATAGCTTATTACCTAGTTATGATCTTTCGACCATAACCAAGCAGGTCACCACCTATGATGATGGTTCGTTCGACCATACATGATACCTGTACAGCCATATGCAACCACTTAGCTGCATATGACCGTTAGTCAATGACCTGCGGCACCATGCATGATCTTCGCTCGGCCTTGCATGATCAGTTGGGATCTTATCTTGATCTATCTTGTGATAGACCAAAATAAAACCTTTCCCAACCATGCAAAACCTTCCCTCCGACTGCATATCAGCCGGATAAGACCAATATGCAATCTTTGGCCGACCAATATATACCCCTTTTTTTGAAGCATATATCAGTCTGGGCTCGACCATTACATACCCTATGCTCTTAACATAACCGTTTTTTTAAAAATATATTCTGGAAATATGATCATCTTCAGAGGCAATCACTAAAAGAACCCTTTTGGTCATATGATAGATCAAAAGGGGGTGTGATTCGATGTACTATGGAATGCACAAGCAGCAAAAAGGGAAATTAAAAGCATTTATTAGTATTATCGTTATTGCTTTGCTTGGAATTTATGGATTTTTATTTGTTGACAAAAAGATAAAGCCTGCCGTCATTGCGATAGCAGAAGTGAAGGCGCGCGAAATTGCTACAAGAGCTATCAATGAATCTCTCAATACAGAGATGTCGCAAAAAATTAGATATCAGGATCTAATATCAATTCAAACAGACACAGAAGGAAACATTACCATGATGCAGGCAAATACCATGGCGATGAACAAATTGGCTTCTGAAGTTGCACTGGCTGTACAGGATAATATTAAGCAGATCCAGGCATCCTCTGTAAAGGTACCATTGGGAAATGTGCTCGAAAGTCCGTTGTTGGCTAGATACGGCCCTAAAATAAACATTGTTGTTACACCGATCGGAATGGCGAACGTGGATTTCAAGACGGAATTTGAAGAGTCAGGGATTAATCAGACCCGACACCGGATTTATTTGGTTGTGAAAACGAATGTTCAGATTATCGTTCCTTTTTCTACGAATACCGCAACAGTAGAAAGTTCTGTTCCAATCGCGGAGACGATTATTGTCGGAAAAGTGCCGAACAGTTACATATTTGTTCCGGAGGATGATGTGTTAAACTTTGCGGATGAAGAATAGGAGTCTTAATATTATCTTTTATGCGAGATATTTATATACAATAAAAACAGGTAGAGGTGGATGGACGGATATGAATGAAAACCAAAACGGCGAATTTGTCCGAGCTGAAAAACAAAAAGCGATATTAGTTGGTTTGAATGTGGAAGACAAAGATAATTTTATGACGATAGAGGATTCTATGAGGGAACTGCAAGATTTAGCGGAAACTGCAGGCGCAACCGTGGTACATATCGTTATTCAAAATAGGCAGCGTGTCGATTCGGCTTATTATATAGGAAAAGGAAAGGCAGAAGAAATTAGGATCCTTTGCGAAGAATTGGATGCCGAACTGGTTATTTTCAATGATGAGCTTTCAGGAGCGCAGCTTCGAAATTTAGAAGAGGTGGTAGAAGCGGCGGTCATTGATCGAACGGCTCTGATATTAGATATCTTTGCTCAAAGGGCTCAATCAAAAGAAGGGAAGCTCCAAGTAGAATTGGCTCAATTGCAGTATAGGCTTCCAAGGTTGATCGGGCTTGGAAAATCTTTGTCTCGTACAGGGGGAGGAATTGGGACACGCGGTCCCGGAGAGCAGAAATTAGATATAGATCGGAGACATGTGCTGAATAGGATTCGCGATATTCAAAGTCAAATTAAAGATATTAAAAAAAATAGAGAAACGCAGCGCACCAAAAGGAAAAAAAGTGAAATTCCTACCATTGCACTGGTGGGATACACCAATTCAGGAAAATCTACTCTGATGAACCAAATCATGGAGATGTGCAGTTTTCAGCAAGAAGAGAAAAAAGTATACGTTGAAGATATGTTATTTGCAACATTAGATACTGCCCATCGAAAAATCGTTTTTCCAAATAAGGAAGAAGCGATCCTGATTGACACAGTAGGATTTGTGAGCAAACTTCCTCATACATTGATCGAGGCATTTAAAGCAACATTGGAGGAAGTACAATATGCAGATCTGCTTCTCCATGTGGTCGACGCGACCAATCAGAATCATGAAATGCAGATAAAAGTAACGCAGCAAGTTCTAAAGGAATTGAATGCAGAAAGCAAACCTACGATTGTGGTTTTCAATAAAATCGATCGCCTTGATGCTTCAGATGATATTGCTTTGCCTCGGGGAGAAATGATTGCGTATGTGTCTGCTTTAAAGAAAATGGGAATGGAACATTTAATTTCAAAGATGGAGAAGGTATTATTTCAGGATATGAGAAGAGCGGTGCTATGTATCCCCTATCAGCGGGGGGATATTGTATCGTATTTATGTGAAAAAACGAATGTTCAAAGAAAAGAATATCAAGCGGATGGGGTTCTGATAGAGACAAAATTGCGAACGGCGGATTATCAAAAATACCTCAATTATATTGTCGATAAGACGGAGAATCAATCCAGTACATTTTAAACGCATTTTTTGTATCAGAAAATGAAAAAGGAGGCGCAATAGGATTAATAGGTGAATTAATTGTTTGCCTCTTCTACAATCCGTAAGATTTTTTTATATGCTTTTAAAGTACCGCGAATAACAATAGGCCTGCCGAATCTTACCCAGCCCAGCCTTCTGGAAGAAAAGCCTCCGATTTTCATGAGCCAATTAACAGCTGGCATGGTATTGATGAACAGCAAATCGTTTTCATTTTGCTCAAGCGCTTTCCACATGTCCTGAACTGCTGGAATGACCAGATGTGGAACGAATTGTCTGCTAAGCGTATAAACTTTGTTTCCAAATTTATCTGTGCCCCGATATAGAATT
>JAMNXX010000160.1 GCA_023623095.1 Bacillota bacterium
TTTTGCAGTGTTAGTATGCGCAATTTCATAAGGAAATATATCAGATTCTTCCAATATATTCTCAATTTGATATAAACAGAGAAACATCCTCCCTTCGAAACAAGCAAAATGTTTTTCCAATGCGATTTTGAACACAAATCGGACTTTCATAAAATTACTTGTGATACCGTTTCTCCAACTCTTTCCAAATATTGGACAATGGAATTTTCTTTTCTACGAGAAGCACCAAAAGGTGATAGAGCAAATCAGACACTTCATAAATGATTTCATCCGGATTATCGTTTTTAGCCCCGATGATCACTTCGCTGGATTCTTCTCCTATTTTTTTTAGAATTTTATCAATCCCTTTTTCAAATAGATAATTTGTATAAGATCCTTCTACCGGAGCGCCTTGTCTATCCTGAATTCGTTCATATACTTTGTGGAGGATCGAAGGATCATCGATTTGTTCTTCGGATTCTTGAAATATTTCATTAAAAAAGCAACTTTCTGCTCCCGTATGGCACGCATGCCCCAACTGGATCACTTCAATCAATAGCGCATCTCCATCGCAATCATAGCTGATTCGTTTGACCAGCTGAAAATTTCCTGATGTTTCTCCTTTATTCCAAAGCTTTTTTCGACTGCGGCTATAAAACCATGTTTTTTTTGTCTCCAATGTTTTTTCAAAAGATTCCCGATTCATATAAGCAAGCATTAAAACCTTTTTCGTGTGAAAATCCTGAATGATAGCAGGAAGAAGACCTTGTTCCTCAAATTGAAGCTTGATATTCTCCATCTCCATTATTCTGTCCTCCTCACCATAACGCCGTTCTCATAAAGATATTGCTTTAATTCCCCGATCTTAATTTCTCCATAATGAAATACGGAAGCTGCTAACGCTGCATCTGCATTTCCATTTTTGAATACATCTAAAAAATCTTCTTTTTTCCCTGCGCCGCCGGATGCAACAACAGGAATACGAACATTTTCAGAAATCTGCCGCATCAATTCTACATCATAGCCCTTCTTCACACCATCGGCATCAATGCTGTTAATGACAAGTTCTCCTGCCCCAAGCTTTTCTCCTTGAACCGCCCATTCAATAACATCTAATCCTGTATTCACACGCCCTCCGTTGATATACACTGTCCAACCTTCATTTTCTTTTTTCTTGGCGTCTATGGACAAAACAACACATTGGCTTCCAAATTTTAATGCTGCTTCTGCAATCAATTTCGGATTTTTCACTGCAGCAGAATTTATGGATACTTTATTTGCTCCAGCTTTAAGCACAGCGGTAAAATCGCTGATTTCCCGTATCCCTCCTCCAACGGTAAATGGTATATCTATTTCCTCCGCTATTTTTTCTACCACATCTAAAAATATATTTCGTTCTTCATTCGAAGCAGTGATATCATAAAAAACCAATTCATCTGCTCCTTCTTTATTATAAAATTTAGCAAGCTCCACGGGATCATTCACATCCGTTATGTTCTGAAACATTTTTCCTTTTACGACCCTACCCTTATCCACATCTAAACAAGGAATGATTCTCTTTGTCAGCATAAAGATCCCTCCTATAAATCCTCCAAGCGAATTGCATTTGTATAAAGGGCTTTTCCGATAATTGCACCGGCTACATTCATTGTTTTCAATTTCACCACATGCTCTTTACTGCTGATTCCTCCGGATGCGATCACATCGATTGTTACTGACTTGATCAGATTTTCCAGTTCTTCGAAATTGGGTCCGGAAAGCATGCCATCTTTTGCAATATCCGTATAAATCAGCGTCTTTAGTCCTACAGATTCCAATTCTTTTGCAAAATCTACTGCCTTAATTTGACTCGTTTTTGTCCAGCCCTCAATCGCCACATATCCATCTTTTGCATCGATAGAAACCACAATCTGCTCGCCATAATGTTTTAAAGCCTGCTCAACGAATCCTTTTTCTTTTACGGCGGAAGTGCCCAGAATCACTCGGTTTAGCCCATCGTTCAATGCCTCTTCAATATCTTTCATTGTCCGAATCCCACCGCCTAATTGAACAGGAATACGAACTGTTCGGATGATTTCTTGAATCGTTTCTCTATTTACAGATCGGCCTCTCAATGCACCATCTAAATCAACGACGTGGAGCGCTTTTGCTCCTTTTTGCTCCCACCGCAATGCTACTTCAGCAGGATTTTCGGAATAAACATCTACCTTGTCAAATCGTCCCTGCTGCAATCTTACGCATTGACCATCCTTAATATCGATTGCAGGAAAAATAATCATTTCATCAACTCCTCAAAATTTTTCAAAAGCCGCATACCCGCTTTTCCGCTCTTATCCGGTTAAAACTGCTTCCAACAATATTTTCATTTTTTATAGCAGACCAGTGCTTTTAACACCATCATCTGCAATACCAATCACAATTCCGCCAACTCTTTTGGGCATCTTCTTCAGCAATATATATTTCTCGTGTATTTATGCAATTATTTTTACTCTAATGAACCCTTGGTTGATAATACGCCTTTGATCCTGTCCTGTATAGCAGTCGCTTGATGCACCGCTCTACCAAACCCTTTAAAGATCGATTCTGCAATATGATGTGCATTTTTGCCTCTCTGAAGTTCAATATGCAGTGTCATTCCGCTATGATTGACAAGGGCCCTAAAAAATTCTTCAAACAACTCTGTTTCCAAATTGCCTACATACTCTCTTTCAAATGGAACATCAAAATATAAATAGGAACGTCCCCCAAAATCCAATGAAATCATCGACAATGCCTCATCCATAGGGGTAAATACCGTTGCATATCTGGTCATCCCTTTTTTATCTCCAACCGCAGCTTTTAACGCCTGACCAATGCAAATGCCAATGTCTTCAACCGTATGATGATTGTCCACATCCAGATCTCCTACACATTTTAATTCCATATCGAGGAAGCCATGTCTACACATCAGATGTAACATATGATCGAAAAAGCCAATCCCCGTATGAATCCGAGCTTCTCCCTCTCCGTCCAGATTCATTTGAATCCATATATCTGTTTCTGATGTTTTTCTTTTGAACTCTGCTCGTCTCATTTTATCGCACCACTTCCCGAATTGTATTTAATAAAAGATCATTTTCCCTGCGTTCTCCAATGCTAATCCGAATACAATCTTGAAGAAGCGCTTCGTTTGGAAAACTTCTCAATGAAATCCCCTCTTTCTTGCAGGCATTCATAATTTTTTGGAACAAGGGAGTACGAATCAAAATAAAATTGCCGGCACTCGGAAAAACTTCAATATGCTCTATCTCGCGCAGCTTTTCTGATAGATACTCCCTTTCTCCCTTTATCTTCTCAACGCTCTTCTGAATCAAATCGCTCTTTTCTAAATAGAGCGTACCGATGATTTGAGAAAACACATTTAAATTATAAGGAGATTTTATGGGATACAATATCTCCATAAAGGGTTCACTGGCAATACCATATCCAATACGGGCACCGGCTAAAGCAAACGCTTTGGATAAAGTTCTTAAAACGATCAGCTGCTCATAATCCTGAATCCAATCCACTACTGTTTCTCCAAAAAACTCATAATAGGCTTCATCGACTACGACAATCGATTCCGTATTTTGTAAAATATTCCGGATCGATTCTCTAGAAAACACCGTACCGGTAGGGTTGTTCGGATTGCATAAAAAAATAATTTTTGCTTTCTTTTCATTTGCTTCTTTGATAATTTCTTCTTCCGAAACACAGAAATTTTGATCACAAGGAATTTCAACAATATTTCCACCTGCGACATTGACAAATGATTTATACATAGAAAACGTAGGGCGATGGGTGATCACATACTCCCCTTTGTCGACAAATGCATGGATAAGCATTTGGATAATCTCATCCGAGCCATTTCCGCAAATCACATTCTCCTTTTTTACCCCTACATGTTCTGCAATTTTCAACCGCAGCTCATCGCTATCCGTATCCGGATACCGGTTGATGTCAACACGTTTAATTTTTTTGATAAAATCCTCCTGTATTTCCTCAAACAGATTGTATGGATTTTCATTTGCATCCAGCTTGATGCGAATATTTTCTTTTTGTACCGAATAGGGCTGCAAAGAACGCAGACTTTCT
>JAMNXX010000268.1 GCA_023623095.1 Bacillota bacterium
ATGAAATGTTTTATGAAAGCAGGTGCATAAATTGAAGATAGAGAATCAGAATGTGCTCGTAGCAGGATTGGGGACCTCGGGAATTGCTGCAGTGGAAGTATTGATGAAACTGAAAGCAAATGTAACCATTTATGACAAAAAAACAGAAAAAGAACTGGCGGATGCGATAGATTTTTTGGATTTGGATAAATTACAATTGAGTTTAGGCAGGGAGCCGGAAGATGTCTCTGATTTTGATCTCATTGTTTTAAGCCCGGGCATTCCTACAGATTTACCTTTTCTTCAGGAGGCCAGGGCCAAAAAAGTACCGATTATAGGGGAGCTGGAATTGGCTTACCGGCTCAGCAACGGAAAATTTATTGCAATAACTGGAACCAATGGAAAGACAACGACGACAGCATTGGTTGGAGAAATTTTTGAAAACGCAGGAAAAGAAGCTTTTGTTGTAGGGAATATAGGAATCGCAGCGATTTCAAAGGCTTTGGAAACAAGCAAAGATACGGTGTTAATAACGGAAGTCAGTAGCTTTCAATTAGAGAGCATTGTCGATTTTCGACCTAAGATTGCTGCGATACTCAATATTACCCCCGATCATTTAAACAGGCATAAAACAATGGAAAATTATATCTTAGCGAAAGCAAATATTTTTAAAAACCAGAGAGAACAGGATTTCCTCATATTAAATGCAGACAATGAATTGACTTACCGGTTATCACAAAACTCCAAAGCAAATGTGATCTTTTTTAGTCGAGAAAAGGAATTGGATAAAGGAGTTTTTGTTGTAGGAGAAAATATTGTAATAAAGGAGTATGGAAAACCATATGAGATCCTATGCAAAACAAAAGATTTAAAAATCCCTGGAAAACACAATCTGGAAAATGCACTGGCTGCGATTGCAATCGCTTTTTGGGCAGGAATTCCAAAAGAAATGATCATCAAAACTTTGAAGGAATTTAAAGGAGTAGAACATCGGATAGAATTCGTTGCAGAATTTGAAGGGGTTCGATTTATAAATGATTCAAAGGGGACGAATCCGGATGCAACGATTCGGGCTATAGAAGCTGTTCAAGAGCCTATCGTATTGATTGCAGGAGGGATGGATAAAGGCAATGATTTTGATGAGCTGATCCGGGCATTCAAAGGGAAAGTAAAACATATGGTTGTATTAGGGGAAGTTGCACAGCGGATAAAGGATACAGCTGAAAAAAACGGATTTGTTCATGTCACAGTTGTAAAAAAGATGGATGAAGCTGTAGAAGAAGCTGTAAAGATTGCCCAGAAAGGAGATACTGTATTATTATCTCCGGCTTGTGCGAGTTGGGATATGTACCCGAATTTTGAGGTGAGAGGAAGGCATTTTAAAGAATGTGTTGAAAAAATAAGGAGGTCATAATGGATGACCAAAAAAAAATCCAGTGATTTCACATTAATGTTAACCGTTTTAACATTGGTTGTCATCGGGATCATTATGGTTTTTAGTTCCAGTCATTATTATGCATTATCAAAAATGGGGGATTCTTATCACTTTTTAAAAAGAGAACTAATATGGGCAGGACTGGGATTTGTCAGCATGTTAGCGACGATGAATTTTAATTACAAAAAATATAAAAAAATCGCTGTAATCGGATATTTTTTTAGTTTAATTTTATTGATACTGGTACTGACTCCTTTGGGGATCGAGTATAATGGGGCAAAAAGATGGTTGGGAGTAGGTTCTATTACCATTATGCCGGGAGAGATCAGCAAAATATGCGCTATATTTTTTGTAGCCTCATTTCTCTCGCAGAAGCCCGAAAGGATAAAAAGTTTTTTTTATGGTGTGCTTCCTTGCCTTTTGATTATCGGTATCTATGCCGCATTGATTCTAAAGCAGCCGAATTTAAGCACAGCCATGACCATCGCGGTGATTATTGCATCCATGATGTTTGTTACAGGAATGCGCTGGATTCATGTAGCAGCTATGGGATTTGCAGGAGTGGCAGCATTGATCTTGATGATTATTGCAGAACCGTATCGAATGAGGAGACTTGTAGGATTTTTAGACCCTTTTTCCGATCCGCAAGATACAGGTTATCAAGTAATCCAGTCGCTGTTGGCATTGGGTTCCGGAGGATTATTTGGCGTAGGACTTGGGAAAAGCGTTCAAAAATATTTATATATTCCCGAACCGCAAAATGATTTTATATTTGCAGTGATTGGAGAGGAGTTAGGCTTTGTAGGTTGTACAACTGTAATCATTCTTTTTTTATTATTGATCTGGAGGGGCATACGGATTGCTATCAATGCGCCAGATTTGTTTGGATGCTTGATCGCTACGGGAATTATAACGATGGTTGCTGTTCAAGTGATTATCAATATAGCCGTAGCGACGTCATCAATGCCTGTTACGGGAATTCCACTTCCTTTTATTAGTTGGGGAGGGAATTCACTCGCATTATTTATGGCAGCGATGGGTGTTTTATTGAATATATCTAGGCATTCCAAGTTGGATAGGAGTTGAAGCAATGAAGATATTGATCTCAGGAGGAGGAACAGGAGGGCATATTTATCCTGCGATTGCAATTGCAAATAAAATAAAAGAAAACATGCATGATGTTGAAATTTTATTTGTAGGAAAGCATAGAGGATTAGAAAATCAATTGGTTCCCAAAGCCGGATATTCCCTAAAGACGATCACCGTTAGCGGGTTTAAAAGGAAATTATCTTTTGAGCTGTTAAAATCGATAAAAGATCTGTTTATGGGATTAAAGGATTCATTTCAGGTTATTAAAACGTTTCAACCGGATTTAGTGATAGGAACAGGAGGATATGTTTGTGGGCCTGTTGTTTTTATCGCTTCTATGCTAAATATAAAAACTGCTATTCATGAACAAAACGTCATACCAGGCATTACGAATAAGATCTTGGGCAAGTATGTAGATAAGGTTTTTATCAGTTTTGAAGAGTCTCAAAAATATTTTTCCCACAAAGAAAAATTGATCGTTACAGGAAATCCGGTTCGACAAGAATTTTTAAATTTAGATAAAAATTCTTGCCGGAGAGAATTGGGAATTTTTGATGATCGTTTGGTGGTGATGGTTTTTGGTGGAAGCAGGGGCGCAGAAAAGATTAATCAGACGATGATTGATGTTTTGAAACATTTTGCTGGGAGAACAGATATCCATCTCCTACATATCACGGGAGAAAAACATTATGAAGAATTCATGCGTTCATACAAAAAGATTGGTTTGAAAGGCGATAATTTGGCAATCCAGCCATATGCCTATGAGATGCCAAAATTTATGGGAGCATGCGATTTAGTGGTATGCAGGGCTGGAGCTATTACATTGGCAGAGGTTACTGCGATGGGACTACCGGCTATTTTAATTCCATCGCCCTATGTTACCAACAACCATCAGGAATATAATGCAAAGGTATTGGAAAAAAACGGTGCAGCTGTTGTATTGTTGGAAAAAGACTTAACCCCTTCCAAAATGATCGAACTGATTCATTTTTTTATGAAAGATAGGAGCAAATTGTCGGATATGAGCTTAAGGAGCAAAGAATTGGCAAAAACGAATGCTACCGATCTGATTTATGAAGAGCTTTTGGAACTGATGAAGAAGTAGTACGTATTTAGTAACACCTTCGAGAAATATGCATAAACTAATTAATATATTGCTTATTCTTTGGAAATTCATTTCAGAAAAAATTTTGATTTAGGAATATACATAGCAAAATTTAGGTATTTAAGCGACTCGGGGGTGGAATTGTGGGCAAATTTATCATATCCGGGGAAAACCGATTAGAGGGAGAGGTAAGAGTAGGGGGAGCCAAAAATGCAGTTCTTCCTATTTTGGCGGCAACGATTATCAATGGCAAACAAAATATATTACATGATTGCCCTGTTCTTAGAGATGTAGACTCCATGATAAAGATCTTGAAGGCGCTCGGCTGTAAAGTCTACAGTGAAGATTCGGTATTGGTTGTTGATTCAAGTACTCTTTCATCTCATGAAGTTCCCGAACATTTAGTAAGGGAGATGCGATCTTCAATTTTTTTGATGGGACCTATGCTGGTGAGGTGTGGAAAGGTTCGTATTAGC
>JAMNXX010000276.1 GCA_023623095.1 Bacillota bacterium
CATGCTATATGGATTCGTATCCACAATAATATTGACACTTTTAAATTCCGTGTTTTGATATTCAGATTCCAAATTGTTTCTTATATTATTAATTATACGCTTAAAAGCATTCTGGTCAACCGGTTTGCTTTTGACAATCAGCTGCCAACGATATTTCCTTTTGATTTTTTCAAATGCTGCTGCATGGGGTCCATAATAAGTTCCCTTGGGATTGATTCCATGTTCAAGCAGCGATTTTTTCAATAAGCTCTCAAATTTTTGAGCAATCCATATCACTTTCGAACGCTCTACCCCTGTAAATAAAATATTAAACAAAGTAGAATAAGGCGGGTAAAAAAACTCTTTTCGCAACATCATTTCTCTTCTATAAAAGGAATCATAATCATGGTTTTTGGCTGAAACAATCGCATAATGTTCCGGAGCATAAGTCTGTACGATAACTTTTCCGGAAGATTCCCCCCTGCCTGCCCTGCCTGATACTTGCGTAATCAATTGAAAAGTTCTTTCCGCCGCACGAAAATCCGGTAGATTCAAATGACTGTCCGCAGCAATAACACCTACAAGCGTTACATCCGGAAAGTCTAGACCTTTTGCGATCATCTGGGTTCCAATCAGTATATCAAATTTTTTCTTTTTAAAATCAGCGATAATTTTCTCCATCATTCCTTTTCTGGAAGTTGTGTCTAAATCCAAGCGTCCTATTTTCGCTTGAGGAAAATATTTTTGAGTCAGTCTTTCAATTTTCTCCGTCCCGATCCCAAAATATTTGATGTATTTGCTCGAACATTCAGGGCAAATCGTCGGAGGTTTCTTAAAAAAACCACAATAATGACAAGATACTTTATGTTCTCTTGCATGGTAAGTAAGAGCAATTTCACAATTTGGGCATCGAAGCACATAGCCGCAATTTCTACAGGAAATAAAGGTTGCATATCCTCTTCGATTTAAGAACAAAATCGCTTGTTTCTTTTTTTCTAGACATAATTCTATTTCTTGATACAGCGTTCGGCTAAAAATACTCTTATTGCCTTGATTGAGTTCTTTTCTCATATCGATAATTTCTATATCCGGCAAGGGATTTTCGTTATATCGATGCTTCATATCGATCTTTTGATACCGTTTTTTTAACGCCTTTGTATAACTTTCGATAGAAGGTGTTGCAGAACCCATCACGAGTACCGCATTATTTTGGTGGCACCTGAATTCTGCCACTTCAATCGCGTGATATTTTGGAGAATGCTCTGATTTATAAGTATATTCATGTTCTTCATCGATAACAATAAGGCCTAATTTTTCAAAAGGAGCAAATACAGCAGAACGGGCACCAATTGCAATTTTTGCTCTCCCTTCCCTTATTCTTCTCCACTCATCATATCGTTCCCCTAATGAAAGGCGGCTATGTAAAATCGCCACATCTTCTCCAAATCTTCCCTTAAATATTTCTATCATTTGTGTTGTCAGTGCAATTTCAGGCAGCAACAAAATCGCTTCTTTTGATTGTTTCAATGTCTCCATGATCAACTGTATATATACTTCTGTTTTTCCACTTCCTGTAACACCATGGATCAAAAAAGTAGCAGGAATATTCTTTTGAATATAAGGAATAATTCTATCTTGTGCATCCAATTGTTCTTTTGTTAAAACAGGCTGCTCTCTAGGAGAAATAGGCATATTCTGATATGGCTTTCTCCATTTTTCTTTTGTCATGATTTCTATAAATCCTTTCTTTTTAAGGGCCTGCACTGTACTCATGGAAACATTGAGTATTTCCCTTAATTGACTCCATTCTGTCGGTCCGTTTTTTTCTAAATACGCTATGATCTCTCTCTGCTTTCGAGCACGTGAACTTAATTGTTCTCTCATTTTAGAAATGTTTTCTGTCGAGCGAATTTGAATCACTTTTTCCTTAACGGGTTGAATACAAGCAGTAGAAGCCGCCTCCATCGTAATCAATCCTTTTTGCTTCAACTCTTTAAGCCCTTCGTTAAGCGCTTTTGATTTCATTGTTTTTTTTAGGCTGCTTAAATCGCTTTTCCCATTTTGTTCATTCAGGAATTGAAGAATCTTCTTCCCAACAATTGATATATTTTGAGGCGATTCTTGTTTACCTGTATATTTTTCTGTCAACTTTATTTCGCTTTCAACCTTTACTGAAAATCCCGCGGGAGAGACGCATTGAATTGCTTCCATCCAGCGGCATGAATACATTTCCCTCATCCATCTGCACAATGCGATCGATTGTGCAGATAGGACCGGGCGCTCTCCTACCACTTGCTGAACAAATTTAATCCCTGAACAAGCGATGTCTGGTTCCTCTAAAATATCTACAACAAACCCTTCAATGAGTCGATTTCCTTTTCCAAAGGGAACGATTACTTGGGAGCCAATAGCAATGCTTTCCTGAATTTGATTGGGTACAGCATATGTATATTCTTTATCTGTCCTATCACTTTTTTGACCGATCACAACTTTTACAAATCTCATGTCCCCCATTATTTTTTCCTTTCTAATTCCTTAAAAATCTTTGCTTGAAAATACCGGAAAAGAAAAGGAGCAGACTATTCTACCCCTTCCATAGACAATTGTTTCGCTTTATCCAAAATCACTTCAGCCAATTCGCCCTTTGACATTTTCGATAAATGTTCGATATGGCCTTTTTTATCAATAATCGTAACAATATTGGTATCGCTTTGAAAACCAGCTCCTTCTTTTGTCAGATCGTTCGCTACGATAAAATCTAGATTTTTATTTTGGATTTTCTTTTTTGCATTTTCAATCAAATCCTGTGTTTCTGCTGCAAATCCGATTAAAATTGTATTTGGTGCCTTTCTATTGCCCAGTTCTTTTAGAATATCCGGATTTCTTGTCAACGGTATTATCAGGTCTGCATCCGCCTTTTTAATCTTATTTTCTGCAACAACAGCTGGCCTAAAATCCGCTACAGCAGCTGCTTTAATGATGATATTTGCCCATTTTGCTTTTTCCATAACGGCTTCGTACATTTCCATCGTTGTATTCACATCGATTCTTTGAACTCCATAGGGAGAAGGCAAAGTAGTAGGACCTGAAATCAATAAAACTTCAGCGCCCCTATATGCAGCTTTCTCCGCTATTGCATAACCCATTTTCCCTGAAGAATGATTTGTAATATATCTTACTGGATCGATCGGTTCACGCGTAGGCCCTGCTGTAACGATAATTTTTTTATCTTTCAAATCCAATTTTCGATCGAGTTGTTGTAATATTTCCTCTACAATTTTCTCAGGAGGCGGAAGTTTTCCTACTCCAACATCTCCACAGGCCAATTGTCCCGTATCTGGTTCAATAAATCGATATCCCATTTGTTCTAATTTTCGAATGTTTTCCTGAACAATGGGATTCTGATACATATTCGTGTTCATCGCGGGAGCAATCAACACAGGTGCCTTCGTGGCCATTACCGTCGTCGTCAACATATCATCTGCAATTCCATTTGCAATCTTTCCTATAATATTGGCTGTTGCAGGGACAATCACAAATAAATCTGCCTTCTGTGCAAGAGATATATGTTCAATTTCCCAAGTTTTCGGCTCATCAAACATATCTGCAACAACATAATTTTGAGATAAGGATTGAAAAGATAACGGTTGAACGAATTTTTGTGCCGATTGCGTCATGATAACATGGACATTCACAGAAGCTTTTTTAAGTTTGCTTACAATATCTAAAGCTTTATATGCTGCAATCCCACCTGTAACACCTATAACAACATTTTTTCGTTGTTCCATCTGAATCACCTAATCTTTTTTATTTATGAGTCGATTTGTTTGCTTTTTATCTTATCATTTGCGATCTCATAAGTAGCAATTGTTACAGGCTTAAAAGAATCTACATCTACCAAACCTTTTTCTCCATCAATGATTTCTCTCGCTCGTTTTGCTGCAGTTATTACCAATGTATATCTGCTGTCTACTTTTTCTAATAGTTGATTGATTGGCGGGTTTAACATGATAACTCCTCCTTAAATCCTTGAATGATATTTTTAGCATTTCTAGAAACCTTACACATTTCGGCTTGGATAATCGCCTGTAT
>JAMNXX010000149.1 GCA_023623095.1 Bacillota bacterium
GCATATTTCAAAATCTTCGCCATGATCCAGATGAAGCACAATGTCTAACCCGCTGTCTTCAACAGCAGCTTCTACCAGTTTTTTCAAATAAATAGGGCTCGCATATTTTCTGGCCCCTGCTGAAACCTGTAAGATAAGTGGAGATTTTTCTTCTTTTGCTGCTTCAACAATCCCTTGGATAATTTCCATATTATTTACATTAAAAGCACCGATCGCATATCCTCCGGCCCGTGCATCTTTAAACATTTGAGTTGAAGTAATAAGTGGCATGTTGATACCTCCCGTATCATAAAATTAAGTAAACTTCAAATCAATCCTTAAATTAATTATATAACAATCAATTTTAAAAAGCTACCCAAAACACTTTTCAGTAGATGCATCTCATAAGAAGCTCAAATCGATGGGATATGATGATGTAGATATTCTTCCCTGTAGAAAAAATAAAATGAATAAAAGAAAATGGAAGGATTGAGCTTGTCCTATAATGATCTGAAAAGAAGGTGAAAGCTTTCTATCACCCTCTTGATTCCTCTTGTGTTTTTTCTTCATTCTCACTATCATTTTGTTCAGACCCTTCTTTTGCTTCTTTCGGCAAATCGAGCAGGGACATGACTTTCATCATTTGCGCCATTTTCTTTAGGTTATCAATATTGGCAGCTTGTTCTGGCGGAAGCATCGGGCGAATGATTTCAATGAGGTGATCGATCTGAGCGCTCGTGTCTTTGCTGCCGGCTTCGTTTTTGAACGTGTTTTGGCTGTCGATCAGTTTTTTCATACTCTTAAATTTATCAAGCATCGATACGATATTCGAAATAGAGTTTATCGGATCTTTTTCTTCAGATTGGGCATTGGTGCTTGCTTCTTGCGTGTCATCGGTTTCAGAATTTGATTTTTTCAATGTTTTCAACATTTCGGCCATTAAGTTTAAGCTGGATTTTCCATCCTTTATCCCTGATTCAAATAGATTTTTCTTCAGTTCTTGAATCGCAGAGACTTTTTTGATGCTATCCAATAAGAAAGAGATTTTATCGATGACAGCAGGATCGGTTAGATTCAAACCGGTAGAAAAAGGCTTTGGTTGAATCGGTTTTCCATCCGCATCAAGATAGGTAACGGTACGATTTCGATATTTTAATATCCATAGAAAAAACAATAGAAACAGATATCGGATCATTTGATTTTGTGCAGGAAATTTAGAATGATTCCGATGTTTTGTAGAAATTGCCGTTTCGTAAGATGATAGGGGAATTTCCTTATTTTCAACGGGAATTAGCGCATTCATATTGTGCCTCCTAAACCAGAAATAAACCTTAATTTATCATATGCAGAGAAGAAGAAAAGTGTGTATGAAGCAGTCATAAATGTTTTTCTCTATTCATAAATTGAAATAAATGGGCGGAAATTCAAAGCATTTAAAAAAGAAGAAATGCGTTTGCTTAAATGGGGAAAAAATTTTCTTTTTAGGGGTGAAGTAAGGCCATGACAATTCATACGAAAAAAATAATGGAGTTCATGCGGCTTATGGGAGGGGATGCTTCAATTATCAAGATGTTTGAAGAGTTCTCAGAGGCATACAAAAACAAAAGTGAAGAAGAAATCATGGAGGAACTTGATAAATTAAAAAGAGATTTTCAGCAAGATCCCCAAAAATATCAAAAACATTTGGAGGCGCTTGCCGGATTAAAAAATTTTTTGGATGATGAGCAAAGAGAAAAACTGGAGAAATGGCTGGAATATTTTAATTCTTAAGATAAGGTATGATTTTTTAAATTGCTTGGAAATCGGTGAAGCACAAAATTCATTAGATGACAGATTTTGTGCTTCGTTTTTATGTATTTTAAAAAAACTCTTGTGATGATGAAGAGTTTTATTATATAATGATAAAACATAATCATTATTTTATACGAAATGCGTGATTTGTTCAGCAAAGGGATTGAAAAGCATTTATAAACCAACTATCATCTCAGTAAAAAAGATAAATGTAGAAATAGAAAAAATGATTGACACAAATAGTATGATTGTATACAATAATACTATCAAAATAGAGATGATAGCATCAAAACGATGATAGACAGCATGGACGCTATATCATCTTCAAAATAGACAAGCTAAAAATGGGGAGCATCCGTATCTATCTGACTATAAGATTAAAAAGATTTTTTTAATTTTATAGTCAGATATCTATATGCGATAAAGGAGGGTTGTCCATATGCTGTTAAATTACAACGATTTTGCAGATTCGAATATGGAAATATTAGATGAATTGTATGAACTGGTGATAAAAAACAATCAAATCAATCCTGAATTTTATAAAATGTACGATGTAAAGCGGGGTTTGAGGAATAGCGATGGAACAGGAGTGCTGGTAGGCCTGACTGAAATAGGAGATGTTCAGGGATATGTGGTGGAGGATGGCGTCAAGAAACCGATAGAAGGAAAACTGCTTTATAGAGGAATCGATGTCTGGGATTTAATTCGCGGATTTCAAAAGGAAAAAAGATTCGGGTATGAAGAGACTTGCTATTTGCTGCTCTTTGGAGAATTGCCGAATGAAAAACAACTAAATGATTTTACGCAGTTATTAGGAGAAAACAGAAAACTACCGGACGGATTTACGGAAGACATGATTTTGACTGCACCGAGTCGAAATATTATGAACAAGTTGGCAAGAAGCGTTCTTGCTTCCTATTCTTATGATAGCAATCCGGATGATACGAGTATTAAAAATGTACTAAGGCAGTCCATTGAACTGATTGCACGCTTTCCTACAATGGTGGCTTACGGTTATCAAGCAAAAGCACGTTACTATGATTCGAAGAGTTTGTTTATCCATAGCCCGCAACCTGAGTTGAGTACTGCCGAAAATTTATTGTATATGATCCGGTCGAATTGTGAATATACTTCACTGGAAGCAGAATTGCTGGACTTGTCATTGGTACTTCATGCTGAACATGGCGGAGGCAATAACTCTGCTTTTACGACCCATGTTGTTTCTTCATCCGGTACAGATACGTATTCAGCGATTTCAGCAGCAGTTGGCTGCCTAAAAGGGCCTAAGCATGGTGGAGCCAATATCAAAGTTCAAGAGATGATGGAAAATATTAAGGTGAGCGTATCGGACTGGAAAGATGAAGAAGAAGTGAAAAATTATTTGAGAAAGATACTAAATAAAGAAGTCTTTGATCGATCTGGCTTAATTTATGGAATGGGGCATGCCGTCTACACCATTTCTGATCCGAGGGCGGTTTTATTAAAAGAAAAAGCTGCTATTTTAGCGGAAGCGAAGGGTATGCAAGACGAATTTGAGTTGTACGAAATGGTAGAGAATCTGGCGTCAGAGGTGTTTCGTGAAGAGAAAAAGGGCAATAATAAAGAGGTTATTGCAAATGTAGATTTTTATTCGGGATTTGTATATAATGCATTAAATATTCCTCAAGAATTATATACGCCGATATTTGCAGTAGCGAGGATTGCCGGCTGGTGTGCCCACAGGATTGAAGAATTGGTTAGCGGAGGAAAGATTATTCGACCCGCATACAAAAATGTTTTGCATCCGAGGGCATATGTTCCGTTAAGCGAGAGAAAATAAATAAGAAAAGCCATTCTACTAAGGAGAATGGCTTTTTACAGCTCGGATTTAATGTTGCCCTGTAAGAATATCGATGATTTCATCTAAAGAACTTTCTTTTTCAAATTGGAATGTTCCAAATTTTAACTGATTCGCCAATTGTCTTTCTTCGATCCTTGCAATAAAATCGTTGGCATTTTGAATTAAATTGTTTTCCTCTAAAATTGTTGCAATGTTTGCAGCAGGGATCCCGCTGGGGATATTTATCTCAATAAGATCAGAAGATTGCGATGTGGAATGATTCTCCGTATCGTCTTCCTCTTCCGGCTCGGCGGCATCTGAAACATCTGTTTTTTCAGAATCGCTTTTAGAATGTTCCATATGTATAGAGGTTTGATTTGATAAAGAATTCTTATTTTTGGAATAAGCCATAGAATCTGTGATTTTCCAAGTAATCACGATAGACATG
>JAMNXX010000257.1 GCA_023623095.1 Bacillota bacterium
GGTGGATTTTAAATAAATTTTTTAAAGAAGGATATATCTATGAAGGCCACAAAATCTTGCCTTATTGTCCTAGATGTGGAACCGGCTTGGCTTCTCATGAGGTAGCACAGGGATATAAGGAGATAAAAACCGATACAGTCATTGTCGCTTTTAAGAGAAAAGATGCGGAAGAATATTTTCTGGTCTGGACGACGACACCGTGGACATTGGCATCCAATGTTGCTTTAGCGGTACATCCGGAAGAAACGTATCTGAAGGTTCGCTCCGAAGGAACTGTATTTTATGTCGTGAAGAAGCTGGCTTCTCAAGTATTGGGAGAGGATTTCGAAGTATTAGAAGAATTAAAAGGAAAAGATTTAGAACATCTGGAGTATGAACAGCTGATGCCCTTTGTAAAAGCGGATAAAAAAGCGTTCTTTGTAACGGTAGCGGATTTTGTTACGACAGAAGACGGAACAGGGATTGTTCACATCGCTCCTGCTTTTGGGGAAGATGACTACCAAGTAGGAAAAAAATATAATTTGCCCGTGCTTCAACCGGTGGATGAGGAAGGAAAATATATCGAAACCCCATGGAAAGACAAATTTGTTATGGATGCCGATCCCGATATTATCAAATGGCTTCGGCAAGAAGGAAAATTATTCAAAAAAGAAAAAATAGCTCATAATTATCCGCATTGCTGGCGCTGTGCGACTCCGCTGCTCTATTATGCAAAACCCAGCTGGTATATCGAAATGACGAGATTGAAGGATCAATTGATAGAAAACAATAAGCAGGTCAACTGGTACCCGGACTATGTAGGTGAAAAGAGATTCGGCAACTGGCTTGAAAATCTAAATGACTGGGCCCTTTCCAGAAATCGATACTGGGGAACTCCGCTCAATATCTGGAGATGTGAATGCGGTCATCTTGAGTCTATCGGCTCAAGAAAAGAGCTAATCGAAAAGGCGATAGAAGAGATCGATGAATCAATAGAGCTACACAGACCTTATATCGATGAAGTGCATATTCGATGCGAAAAATGCGGTGAAGAGATGGCTCGCGTTCCGGAAGTGATTGACTGCTGGTTTGACAGCGGTGCGATGCCCTATGCACAACATCATTATCCTTTTGAAAATGCAGAAAAATTTGATGAGGAACTATTTCCGGCGGATTTCATTTGTGAAGGGATCGACCAGACACGAGGTTGGTTTTATTCCCTATTGGCGATCTCTACTTTTGTAAAAGGAACATCCCCGTACCGCAATGTGCTTGTAAACGATTTGATATTAGATAAAGACGGAAGAAAAATGTCCAAATCCAGGGGAAATACAGTCGATCCTTTTGAGATGTTTGATGAATATGGCGCGGATGTACTAAGATGGTATCTGCTTCATGTGTCTCCGGCATGGATGCCGACGCGCTTTGATGTTGAAGGGTTGCGAGAAGTTCAAAGCAAATTTTTTGGGACCATTCGAAATGTCTACAACTTTTTTACGCTTTATGCGAATACCGATCAGATCGATCCGAGGGAATTTTTTATCCCCTATGAAGACCGTCCGGAGCTGGATAAGTGGATTTTATCCAAATACAACAGCTTGATTGAAGCGGTCATCAGCGAAATGGAAGTATATGATCTGACCAGAGCGGTTCGGAAGATCCAGGATTTTGTAAATGAAGACTTCTCTAACTGGTATATTCGACGTGCACGCAGACGTTTCTGGGATCCTGAACTTACAGATGACAAAAAAGCGGTTTACAATACGACTTACGAGGTATTGGTGGGCGTCACAAAATTGGCAGCGCCTTTTGCGCCATTCCTCATGGAAGAAATCTATCAAAAATTAACAGGAGAGTTGTCCGTGCATCTAGCGGATTATCCGACAGCAAAGAAAGAATTGGTTGAACCGCTTATAGAAGAAAAGATGGATTTAGTAAGAGACCTGGTAGGTCTGGGAAGAGCGGCGCGGGCTGAATGTCAGATAAAAGTGCGCCAACCGCTTCAAGAAGTGATCGTTGACGGAAAATACGAGCCGATGATTGCAGATTTGGTTCCGCTGATGAAAGAGGAACTCAATGTGAAAGAAGTTATCTTTGAAAAAGATTTGAATAAATTTATGGAATTTAACCTCAAGCCAAACTTTAAGGTAGCCGGACCTATCTTGGGTTCAAAAATTAAAAAGCTGGGCAAATGTCTGGCAGAACTGGATGCATCCGTTGTTGCACCAAAACTGGAGGCAGGAGAAAGCATCGAAGTAGAAATTGACGGAGAAACCATTGAGCTCATCAAAGATTATGTTTTAATCACCATTTCTGCTAAAGAAGGATTTACAGTCAATATGTACAACAATCTCTTTGTAATATTGGATACAACATTGACCCAAGAATTGATCGACGAGGGACTTGCGAGAGAATTTGTTTCCAAAGTACAGCAGATGCGCAAGAATAATGGCTATGAAGTTCTCGACAATATCCGGATTTTCTTCCATTCAGATGAAGAAGTGATCCAAGCCGTTCAAAAACACCGCGAGTATATCATGCAGGAAACATTGGCTGTATCCATCGAAAGCGTATCGGATGAACAGATGGAAAAACAAAACTTAAACGGACATGAGGCAGGAATTCGATTAGAAAAAGTATAAAAGCAAAGGATATAAAAAAATGTAAAAAAGTCAGCCTTTCTTAAGAAAGGCTGACTTTTGATTTTTAAAAAACAAAAAAATATTGGAAAATTTTTGTATAAAATTTTCCTTTATTGATTTAAAAGAGTAAAGATATGATATATAATAAATAAAAAGCAAAAATCTTTAAGGAGATTGAAGCATGGATAAAGTGGTCGGTATGAAAAGAAACAAAGACACGGTGCGCACGCTGTCGAATCAATCGGGCTATCTTATACCAAATCAGGCAGTTGCATTCGATAAAGGTGCGCATCAGAAATGTGGGGAAGTTTTAGCCCAAGGGCCTGTCATCTTCATAAAAATAAAGAACAAAAAGCATTGGCCGATTGAATATGTTTCTGATAACGTACGAGCACTTGGATACGCTCCTGGGGAATGGATGCATAAGGATTTTTTCTATGAAAAGATCATCCATCCTGAGGATATAAAATCTTTAAAAGAAGCGATCCATCAAAAACAAAAGACGGGATTCAACAATTTTGGGCAAGAATATCGAATCGTATCTGCAGATGGAAAAATTAAATGGGTCTACCATCATATCATCTTTGAAAAAAATCAATTGGGGCAGATTCATGGTTATGGTGGATATCTGATCGATATTACGGATCAAAGAAAGAAAGAAGAAAATTGGCGGATGGCACAGATCGTTTTTGAAAATACCGTTGAAGGCATCGTTGTTACCGATTTGGAAGGAACGATCCAATGGGTAAATGCTGCTTTTACAAAGATAACCGGATATACGGCCCAAGAAGCGATTGGACAGAATCCCAGAATATTAAAATCGGAACGTCATACAAAAGCGTTTTACGAAAAGATGTGGGATGATTTAATTCAAAAAGGAAGATGGCAGGGAGAGATTTGGAATCGGCGTAAAAACGGAGAGACTTATCCTGAGTGGATGGTCATTACAACAATTTATGATGTTGATGGAAATCCAGTGCAATATGTTTCTGTTTTTAATGATATTACAGAGTATATGCAAAAAGAGCAGCATATTCGGTATCAGGCTTATCATGATGCATTAACGGGGCTTCCCAATCGGATTTTATTCAAAGATCGCTTGAATCTGGCGATCTCACATGCACATAAACATTCCAAAATGCTGGCAGTGATGCTCCTTGATCTGGATCGTTTTAAACGGGTGAATGATACACTGGGTTATGCTCTGGGAGATATCCTGCTTCAGTCTGTGGCAGAACGACTGAAAAGCTTGATCACAGAAGGAAATACGGTAGCAAGGCTGAGTGCAGATGAATTTATTTTTATTATTGAGGATATCAATCGAGTACAGGATGTAATCAAAATCGCCAATCGAATTTTGCATTCCTTTGAAGAACCTTTTCTATTAGAGGGATA
>JAMNXX010000150.1 GCA_023623095.1 Bacillota bacterium
ATTTCCTTCCATTGGGATTTTCCCAAATCCCTTTCCATTTTACTAAATACGTTCAGTTTACAGCCATGCTTTTTCGCTACATCTTTATAAACCCGTTCCATCCGTTCATGTCCTCCTACCAAAACAATACTCATTGTTTTTCCTCCTCGCAATTGACAATGATTATAGTTATCGATAATGCCATATTTTCTTTCCCTTTACAACTTTTTTAGAACAATCGATCGATTATTTACACAAAAACTTTTCAAGCATATATTCCATCCATTATTGAAATAATAAAAATAAATAATCTGCGAGGGATATATATGTATATTGTTTATCATGATGTAGGCGGCACGCATTCTACCGTAGTTGCTGCCGCCATCCATTTGAACCGGCTGCCGATGCAGGAAGTTCCTTCACGGGATGAAATATTGAATCTTCCCCTCTTTGACAAGCTGGAGAAAAAGGACATCGGTCGTTTGATGTATCACGGTACCGATGAATATGGGCATTTTGTCTATACGATCAGCAGGAAGTATCAGCCCCAAATCGTCGTGAATGCGCTTATGAGCGTTTTTGATATTGCAGATATGGATCCAAAACAAATTTTATGTGTCGATACCTCCCCTGCAGTAAACAATTGGATGCGCCTCGGCGGAGGGAGCTCGAGAAAATTCGGGCTTGTAAGCTTTGGGAGACCTATCGTTGCATATGGAACGATCAAAGCTTATCCGAAGATCGCAGAGATCGTGAAAAAAACCAAATTAAAAATAGCACCGTAAAGTAGGGTGCTATTTTGCAAATTTGATAACCGTTTCGAGAACTTTTTCGAGCTGTTCTTTATCAATGGCTTCTCCCTGCGCTTCATGAATCAGACAATTCTTTGCATGCTGCTCAATAATCATTAATCCCACCTTGTGAATCGATGCTTTAATCGCTGTAACTTGAAGGAGCACATCCTCACAGCACTTGTCTTCTTCCACCATCCGCTCAATCCCTGCAATATGTCCCTTGATCGTCTTTAATCTATTGATAATTTCTTTTTTCATTTCATCCTTTTCCATTCCCTGATTCATTCCTTTCTTCGCCGAAATACTCCCTTTCTACTTCATATTGTACCACATATTCTTGATTATAAAATATGATCTTAAAGCTTCCTCAAAAGCAAATTTCTGTAATAAAACAGAAAAAATACAAATATATATTACTACAACTCTATCTATAGAATACGCCAGCGCACCTGTCAAATGATAAAAATATTGGCTGAAGCCTATAAAGGTGGGGTGATCGAAAGTGTTGAAAATTTTTATCCTGAAAAAGCGTACATTGTACATCTTTCTAATAATCATCGCTATCCTCATCATCGGTCTGCTAAGCTGGCTGTTTATGCCTGGTTCTTGAGGAGACGTTTTCCGATACAGCAAGGGGCTTGCGGTGTATTTCTCCGCTGCACGGTTAAACGTTAAGACATTTTAAAAAACCGCAGGGATTTTGGGCCCTTCGGTCTTTTTTTTATAATATATCCAATTGATTCTCTCCGAAGTCAATACTTGTCTTATTTCTTCCGCTAATTTCCGCCCTTCCGTCAGCTTCAGATAACGGCATACATCGGTTGCATCTAGTTTTACTCCTTACACTTCTTCTCTTTTTGACATATGCGTTCCTATAGAAAAAGAGACAAGCATAGATAAAAAAGCTTGCCTCTTTCTATATTTCCTTATCTACCGATGCATTTTTTATTAATGAGGAGGAGGCGTGGGTTTGAGCGGCATGACCACATTTCCTGTTTTGGAATCGATATGCAAAATCCAATATCCGTAATCTCCTCTTTCTGCTGTTTTATCCTCCATCGGATGCCAATATACAAATCCTGTCATCCCCTGATCCGGCTGTTCGCTAAGTAGAAAACGTCCCGGAACTCCATAAAGATAATGAACGATCTCTCCCTGCTCATCTTTTTGGATTCCAAAAATATAATGCTGGTATTTATAAATCAAATCTGAACAGCTCGCCATATAGTTCGCATAGGGATAACCTCTCATATGATTCATATAACCATAAAAGGGCATAAACTGCCTATAGAGCGTCTGATGGTTGCAAGAAATCTTCCACCAATTACAGCCTTCGATATTTTTTTCAAAGGGTTCCACTTTCGGATAATATTTTAATACGTTTTGAATATATTCACAGACCATTTTAAAATATTGACTTTGATAGCCGGGACCCGCTGTTTTCTGTGCAAATTCCTGTTTCACTTCCTCCTTGGAATCTTTTTCTTCACCCGTATATCCTGCTGCAAAAGCCTGCTCCTCTCCTTCAAAGGCTTTTGTATCATGTGAATGTTGCCCTGCTTTTTCAATATCTTCACGTGTTCTTTCTTCAGAATCTTTTTCTACCTCTTGATGCTGCAAAGCAGCCTGTTTCATCTCCTTATTTTCTTTATCTTTTTCAAGCAGTTCTTCTCCTTTCTCAACTGCATCCGCCGGTGCATATGCTTCTGCTTTTTGATTTTTATCCTCTTGCTTCCATTTCTCTTCTTTTTCTTCTTCCTCAACCGTCTCCGACGCGCCTGTTTCCGCTTCCTGACGGAGCAGCTCTATCTCCTCTTTTTCGGAAGGCATTTCGGTTTTTTTCCCTTCTAAATCGCTTTCAACCCTTTCTTTCGTCTGAGGTACCAGCCCCTCATGATATGCTTCCTTCTGAATAGACGATCTTTCTACCTCTTCTTTCGACGGCTCTTTTGTCTGCGCTTGCTCTTTTTGAACTTCTTCTTTGAAAACATGCTTCCATTCCGTTTTTCGCTTATCGATGAAACCTACAAGCGGGGCATTGATTTCCTGTGTAATCCCTCTATCCGCTTTTTCGGCAATGACAGCAATCACATTAAAATCATCGAAGCTGCTGCCTCGCCCATCTACATTTTCTACATCGAACTTCCAATTCAACTCTCCTTTGCCGTCTTGATCGATGACGATCACTCCCGTCTGCATATAGATGGGCTTTTCTTTCTTGGTTCCGATCAAATATCCTCTATATATCCACTCCGCCTCTTCAAAATATTTCAGGTTTTGCACATAACAATTCAGAACGCCTTTCCCATTTCGCGTTTCTATCTTCGCATATCCCTTCGGTTTTTTATTTTTTCTGCTCTCAAACCCTTCCTCTGCTCCTTCCAATATCACGAAATATCTCCGATACCGCCTGCTATCCACGGGTCAATTCCCCCCTTTTGATTCACTTATACTATTAATATATGTATGTTTTATAAAATAGTTCACATTTTGAAAATTTTTCAAAAAAAAAGGAACCCCTATTCAATAGGGGCTGTGGAAAACTCTGCAAAAGTTTTTTAAGTTCTGCCTCATTTAAGAGTAGAAAATTGGATTATGGGATCCGGTCATAAAATGCATTGGCGAGTTTCGCAAATTCTTCAATGGTCAGGCTTTCCCCGCGCCTGCTTCCATCGATTCCGGTTTGAATGAACACCTGATGAATCGTCTCTTTGTCAAATCCGAGTGTACTGCCGGCAAGGGCATTGAGGAGCATTTTTCTCCTCTGCCCAAAGGCCGCCTTAACAACAGCAAAAAAAATCCTTTCATCTTTCAATTGCACATTTGGCTCCGGCAAAAGCGTAAGCCGGATGACAGCCGAATCTACATTGGGTTGGGGAATAAAAACGGTCTTCGGGACTTTTGCAATCATCTCCACATCGCAGTAATATTGAACGGCCACGGACAACGCTCCATAATCCTTTCCGCCGGGAGCTGCCCGCATCCGCTCGGCCACTTCTTTTTGCACCATAAGCGTTAAACTATGTAATGGCCACCTTTCCTCCAAAAATTTCATCACGATAGGCGTCGTGGCATAATAAGGGAGATTGGCGATGACTTTGATCGGGCTTTCGGATTCTTCTTCCATCAGCTCATGGAAATCGACTTTTAAAATATCCCCATGGATAATTTTTACATTCGAATAGGGAGATAAAGTTTCTTTCAAAATTGGAATTAAATTTTTGTCGATCTCAACAGCAATC
>JAMNXX010000240.1 GCA_023623095.1 Bacillota bacterium
TGGATTGGCTAACGCTTCAAACTTTGTAAGTACAATGCAAAAGAGGACAGGCTTATATATAAGTTGTCTAGAGGAGATAGCCTATAGAAATAAATGGATTAGCAAAGAAGAATTAATAGCTTTAGGCAAGGAATACGATAAAACAGAATATGGACAATATTTATTAAATATTGCAGATGAGTGTTAATTATATTGTGTATTGATAAAGGAGGATTTCATGAAAATACTTGTAACTGGCGGTGCAGGTTTCATAGGTAGTAATTTTATATACTATATGTTGGAAAAATATCCTTCATATAAAATAATTTGTCTTGATTCATTAACATATGCTGGAAACATTAGTACCCTTGACGAAGCAATGAAAAATAATAATTTTAAATTTATTAAAGGGGATATTACGGATAGGCAACTTGTATTTAAACTTTTTGCACAAGAAAAACTTGATGTTGTAGTTAATTTTGCAGCGGAATCTCATGTAGATAGATCAATTAAAAATCCAGAAATATTTTTAAAGACAAATATTCTAGGTACACAAGTATTAATGGATGCTTCAATAAAATACGGGATAAAAAGATATCATCAAGTTTCAACAGATGAAGTTTATGGAGATCTTCCTCTTGATAGAACAGATCTATTTTTTACAGAGAATACACCAATATGTACATCTTCTCCATATTCTGCTTCAAAAGCTGCGGCAGATTTACTTGCACTTTCATATTATAAAACTTTTAAATTGCCAGTAACAATATCTAGATGTTCTAATAATTATGGACCATATCAGTTTCCCGAAAAGTTTATACCTTTAATTATTATACGTGCTTTAAATAACAAATCATTGCCTGTATATGGAGAAGGCAAAAATGTAAGAGATTGGCTATATGTCGAAGAACATTGTGAAGCAATAGACTTAATAATACATGGCGGAAAAGCAGGAGAAGTATATAATGTTGGCGGGCATAATGAAAAAACAAATCTTGAAGTAGTTGAAACAATTATTAAGGAGTTAGGGAAATCTAAAAAACTTATTACTTTTGTTTCAGATAGACCAGGGCATGATTTAAGATATGCAATAGATCCTACTAAAATCAAAAATGAACTTGGTTGGGAACCAAAGATAAGATTTGATGATGGAATAAAGATGACAATTCAATGGTATCTTGATAATAAAGAATGGTGGACAAATATTGTTAATGGTGAATATATGAATTATTATGAGGCAATGTATGGTCACAGAGAAGTTATAACAAAAGGAATAAAAAATACTATGATAGAAGAAGTAGCTAGTGGAAGATATAAGTAATAAATGGAGTATGAGCTATAAATGAAAAAAACAGCAATTCTTTTAATGATAATAACTATCTGTTCAAAAATATTTGGGTTTGGAAGGGATCTTACTCTTTCCTATTTTTATGGGGCATCCGGTATTAGCGATGCCTATTTGATATCTTTAACAATCCCATCCGTTATCTTTGCTTTCATTGGAATAGGTATTGCTACAGGGTATATTCCCATGTACAGTCAAATACAACAAGAGTATGGAGAAAAAGAGGGAGAACGTTATACCAATAATCTTGTCAATATTTCGATAGCTGTATGCACGATAGTCATTATTTTTGGTCTTTTATTCACAGAGCCGCTGGTCAAGGTATTTGCATCCGGATTTCGAGGGGAAACGCTGGCTTTAGCGGTACGGTTTACGAGGATAACCTTGTGGGGGATATATTTTACGGGACTTGTCTATATATTCAAAGGATTTCTTCAGCTCAAAGGCAATTATGCGATACCGGAATCTATCGGGTTTCCATTTAATTTCTTTATCATATTATCCATTCTGCTCAGTACCATGACAAATCTTTTAGTATTATCGATAGGAAGCGTGATGGCTGCTGCTTCTCAATTTGTATTATTAGTTCCTTTTATCTATAAAAAAGAGTATCGGTATCAGTTTGTATTGGATATAAAAGATGAGCATATCAAGAAGATGGCTTCTATCGTACTTCCGGTGATTATTGGAGTTTCTGTTAATGAGATCAATATATTGGTGGACAGGACTTTGGCTTCCAGCATTGCGGTAGGCGGGATATCTGCCTTGAATTATGCAAGCCGGTTGAATGGGTTTGTGCAGGGGCTGTTTGTTGCGACCATTGCTGCTGTGATGTATCCGATGATATCGAAAATGGCTGCAGAAAAGAATATATCTGGGCTGAAAAAAACGGTATCGGAAGCGATCAGTGGGATCAGTTTACTGGTGGTTCCGGCTGCGGTAGGGGCAATGATTTTTGCAGAGCCTGTGGTAAAGCTGTTATTTGGTAGAGGAGCATTTGATGCGCAAGCGGTATCCATGACATCCTATGCTTTGTTTTTTTATTCCATCGGGATGATTGGATTTGGGCTAAGAGATATATTATCCAGGGCTTTTTATTCTCTGCAGGATACAAAAACACCGATGATCAATGCCGGGATAGCGGTGGGATTGAATATCGTTTTAAATATTATCCTGTCAAGATTTATGGGAATAGGCGGCTTGGCATTAGCGACGAGCATATCTGCATTGTTTTGCACCGCTTTGCTTTTTATCAGCCTTCGAAAAAAAATAGGCGCCTTTGGCATGAAGAATATAAGCGTGTCTTTTATAAAAATCGTATTTGCTTCACTGGGGATGGGAGCAATTGCAAAAGGCTCTTATCATGTTTTGTTGAAATCAGTTGGTTTTCATTTATCTCTTATTGTTTCAATAGGCATCGGAGCAGCAGTGTATTTTGTTATAATCTATTTCATGAAAATCGAAGAAGTGGATGCGATGATCATTTCTTTAAAGAAACGATTCAAACGAAATGCGGAATAGGTACATACCGGCGCAACCAATAAAATCTCGTTCAGGCTCTTCGTGTGAAAAAGGAGGATTTAAAAAGGTTGTTGTATAATAAAACTAATAGTTATTTATAATGCCTGTATAATGGATACAGGCATTATTTTTCCACGAATTTTTTGCTGATGAATATGTCGGTATATCCTTGCCCCACCAATTGCTCTCTTAATTTCTCTGCATTTGCTTTGTTCTTAAATGCGCCCACTTGGACTGTATAAATTACATCATTTTCAGCTGGAAAAGAATTTTTGCCTGGGTTCAGCAATTCTTTCAATTCTGCAAATCTGAAGTTTTTCCCCGGGCAGCCGGTTGCAGCTAAATCATTATGCTTTTTAATATCTTGTGGAGCTAGGGAATAGTCTTTAAGCAACTTTGCGCAAAGGGCTACCCCGGCCTTTAGCTGTGCATCGGACATTTGTTGCTGCTGAAAGTCTCCTTGAAAGCCGATTCCAATGGAACGGTTATTATAACCCGAAGTATGAGCACCTACATGAAGGCCTCTTGCCTCATAGATGATACCGTCAAAGGTTATGAAGTAGTTATAGCCTATTCCGGACCAATAGGATGCTTTGCCGGCGCTGTTTGTGTATGTCTTGTTTTTGTGCCAATGATGAACGTCGTATATGCCTGCAGTCTTGTGTGCCATATGATGAAGGACAATCATGTCCACCTTTTTCAGCGGAGTTAGTTTGCTTCTGAAGTTTAGAGGCGGATTCGGTTTTCTTATTTCTAACATCTTCTTGCTCCTCCTTGTCAGTTTTATAGGAAATATTTGGATTTAATTAGGAATATTATAACATGAGAACATATGTTCGACAATATCGATTTGGATATATTTTTGCTCCCATTGGTGGAGCAGAAAAAAATTCGTACAAAAAGGGGAAAATACTGTTGACGGATATAATAAAAAATGATATTATGATCGCGAATTAAATATTTTATCAAATATCAAATATTAAATTTAGCTAAGAGGGTGCTTATGATTTATCTAACAAAGTCTGAATACGTTTATCAATCATTGAAAGATGAGATTATTGAAGGGAAGCTTCCGCCGGGAAGCCGGCTTGTTGTTGCGGATATTACAAAGAAATATAATGTAAGCGCTATGCCGGTGCGGGAAGCGATAACAAAGCTTGAAAAGCATGGACGGGTGGCAACGATGGATCTTCATAAATTGAAGGAAATCACGATTCTCCGAAATGAGATCGAGCCTCTGGTAGCCAAGTTAGCAACCCCATATATTGATGAGCCGTTGATCAAGGAATTGGAAAAGCTTATCGAACAAATGGAGGAAGCGGCAGAGAAAGAGGATTGTTCCGCGTATGAAAAGCTAAATCACGAATTCCATCAAAAAATATATGATCAAAATCCGTATGAATATATCAAGGAATTAAACAATGAGCTTTGGGATATGTCGTCCATATCAAGATTTGCTCTTTCCCATACCCCAAGGAGGCTCAAAGAGTCTTTAGAAGAGCACAAGATGTGGCTGCAGGCCATTAAAGACAAAGATCCGGAAGAGGTTGCGCGTGTTGTAAGGTTGCATAAGAGCAATGCCTTTGAAGAGTTGAAGACGCTCATAAAGGGATTCTAATTTTTTTTAAACAGGATTTGATAAAATATAAAATATATATTATATAGGATGCAGCATCAATTCCAGGTTCAAATTTGAAGAGTATTTTAAGCTTTAAAAAATATAAAGGAGGGATAGAAATGAGTCAGCTAAATGATATTCTAGTCGGAGCGGTGGATATGCATCAGCACTTAGGACCTTCTGTTATTCCGAGACCGCTTGACATTGTCCAAGGGGCGAAAGAAGCTCAAGCAGCAGGAATGAAAGGGATCCTCGTAAAAGACCATCAGTTTCCGACAATCGCTGCCGTTGAGATTGCAAAAAGCTGCCTCGGTGATGATTGTAACATTTTTATTGCTTCAAGCATTGCGCTCAATCACGAGTTAGGCGGGCTAAATCCGGCAGCAGTAGAAACAGCCATCAATATGGGGGTCAATATGGTGTGGATGCCGACCATATCTACGGAAAATCATTATGTATCTCACGAAAAACATGGTTTGAAGTTTCCGGCATCAAAGAAAAAAATTGAGACAATGCCACGAGGATATGTTTCATTGCTCGATGAAGATGGACAGGTCACAGAGGATTGTTATAAAGTCCTGGAAGTTGTAGCCAAGGATAAGGATGTGATCCTAGGGGCCGGTCATGGAAATGCGGATGAGATTCATGCGATTATTTTAGCAGCCAAGAAGCTGGGGATTGAGAAGATTGTAGTCAATCATCCAACATACATGATAGATGCGGACATAGATCGGATGAAGGCTTGGACGGATATGGGGGTATATCTGGAGTTTGGCGCATGTACTTGTGATCCGATATCGTCGATTTGCAATGTAGATATTGATGAAACTGTTAAGACCATCCGAGCAATCGGAGTCGAACATATCACATTGGCATCGGATTATGGACAGGTAAACAACCCACGTCCGGTAGAAGGATTAAAACATTTTGCAGAGTTACTGCACTCAAAAGGATTTACTTCTGATGAGTTAGCGATCATGATGAAAGAAAATCCATCAAAATTATTAAATATTTAAGGAGGATATGATAAAATGATTCACAGTGCAAATTGGAACGATTTAAAGGAAAAGATATTGAGAGAAGGTGTATCAAGAAAAGCATTTACGGGAGAAGGAGCAACATTAGCGATTAATTATTTTAAGCCGGGTCACTCTGTCAAGCCGCACTCACACAAATACGAACAAATTGCCATGATTTTAGAAGGAGAGGCGGAATTCCATATCGGAGATGAAGTGGTTCGATTGAGTGAGGGGGGCATTGTCGTTATACCACCGCATGTAGAACATTATTTAAAATTAGTTGGGGACAAAGATGTTGTTAATCTAGATGTATTTACTCCAAAAAGACCGGAATACGTTGAAGACCAGGAATAATATTTTAAAAATGATTATTTAAGATAGGAGGAGCGGGGATGAAAAGATTTATAGGTATCCTATTGATTGTTGCGTTGATGCTGACTACGTTTGTTGGCTGTGGAGGTACAACAGGAGGGGATCAAGATAATAATCAGGGACAAGGGAATGGAGCAGCAGGCGAATCTTATTCGATCAGGCTTGGACACGTAACACAAGTATCTCACCCGTTTCATATCGCATCTGAAGAATTCGCAAGATTAGTCGAAGAAAAAAGCGACGGCAGAATCACTATCGAATTGTTCCCAGCAAGGGCTTTAGGCGATGACAGAGAGTTGTTGGAACAAGTTATGAACAACACGCTGGATATGGCAGTTGTTTCAGGGCCGGTATTTAGTGCGTATACACCGATCATTGACACGCTTCAAATGCCTTTCTTGTTGAATACTTATGAAAAAGAGATGGCAGCTTTGCAAAGTGATGAAATGCAAGCAATTTTAGATGCTTTATCGGATTTTAATCTCAAGGGTTTAGGCGTGTTTGAAGGTGGAATGCGATATTTAGCAAGTGCGAAAGGACCGATAAAATCTCCGGAAGACTTGAAAGGGCTTAAGTTAAGAACGACCCAAAGCGATCTGATCATGAATGTGATTTCTGCATTAGGCGGAAACCCGAATCCAATGGCGTACGGCGAGGTTTATACAGGGCTCCAAACAAAGGTTATTGATGGAGAGGAGATTAATTTAACTTCTATCAGTGCAGAAAAGCATTATGAAGTATTAAGCGATGTAACAGAAGTAGGATTATTCCCGTTCCCAGGAATCGTTATTATGAGCCAAGCGAAGTTTGATAGCCTGCCGGCAGAAGATCAGGCGATCATTCAAGAGGCAGCAAAAGAAGCAATGATTACGGTTTTAGAGAAACTTCCTGAAATTGACGAAGAAGCGAGAAAAAATATAGAAGCCAATAGCGATGTCAAGATCTTGACAGGCGTAGATCCAGCACCTTTTGAAGCTCTTGTACAAGATATTTACGCAGAGTATGAAGAAAAAGATCCATTAATTAAAGCATTTATCGAAATGGCCAAAGGGTTATAAAAAGATTGCTTGAATGTATAAAGGTTGGCTACCGGAGCAGACCGGTAGCCAATACTAAATAATGAGGTGGTGGAAGGCAAAATGGCGCTGTATGATAAAGTGACTTCGGCAATAGCGAAAATAGGCTTATGGTTTATTGGAATCAGCTATGCAGTGATGACAGTAGTCACGTTAATTGAAGTTTTGAGAAGATATTTTTTCGGTTTGTCATTTGGATGGGCGGAGGAATTGGTTCGATTTTTACTGGTAACCACTACTTTTGTCGGGGGTGCCGTCGCATTTCACAAAGGAAGTTTGGTGCTCTTTGATGCGCTCTTGAACCGATTAAGTGAAAGGAATGCACATATACTCAATATTATTAATAATGTGATCATATTGATTTTTTCTTTTGCAGTATTAAGATTGGGAGTCAATTATATTATGACACCGGCTGTATTGCTGCAAAAGAGTCCAGGACTTAAGCTTCCGTTCTTTGTTCCTTATGCGTTTATTCCGTTGGGATTTTTGATGATTATTTTGTTTTCAATCGGAAAGCTGTGGCATTCTTGTAGATTTGTCTTTACGAAAGGAGGAGGAGCGGCATGACTCTCCTCGTAGTTATTGTCTTTGCAGCACTCCTTATTTTAGGCGTACCGATTGCCTTTGTTCTTGGGGCAACTGGTTTGACCCATTTGTTGGTCATAGGAGAGCCGTCTTTTTATTCGGTAGCGATTCAGCGTATGTTTTCGGGAATTAATTCTTTTAGCATGATGGCGATTCCTTTCTTTGTATTGGCAGGGGAAATTATGAACCGTGGGAGAATCACGGACAAGCTGGTGGACTTTGCCAGAGAATGCGTTGGGTTTGTTCGCGGTGGGCTTGCATATACCGTTGTACTCGTTGCGATGATCTTATCAGCGATCTTAGGCTCTGCGAATGCGGTTGCGGCCATTCTTTGTTCGATGTTGGTGGGCGAGATGGTGAAGGATAAATATTCCGAGGAGTTTTCAACGAGTTTGATTGCATCTTCTGCGATTATAGGGCCGATTATCCCGCCAAGTGTAACGTTTATTTTGTATGCAGTCCTAGCCGGAACTTCCGTAAA
>JAMNXX010000054.1 GCA_023623095.1 Bacillota bacterium
GATTTGATTTTGTAGTCTTTTCGATAAATCAGCCAGATTGCTTGCAAATTGATTCAGATTGGATACGGATGTGATGATTTCTTCAGAAGATGCCGACGTTTGCTGGGCTACAGCCGAAACGCCTTCCGAGGAGGCCTGAATCCCATGGATCATGGTGACGATGGCATCTTTTTTGGTATTCATGTCCTGGTTCAGTGTTTCGATCTGATAAATATATTCTGTCAAAGTACGGATATTGTCAGAGAGCTGTTTGAAAACATCGCTTGTTTTTTGGAAGATTTCATTCTGCTCATTGGCAATCTTTTTGCTGTTTTCCATGGAAGTAACGGCTTTCGCAGAGCTTGTCTGGATGGTTGTGATGTAGTGGTTGATCTGTTCTGTTGATTGGGCGGATTCTTCTGCAAGCTTCCTTATTTCTTCTGCAACGACTGCAAATCCTCTGCCGTGTTCACCGGAGCGGGCTGCTTCGATGCTCGCATTTAATGCCAATAAATTTGTCTGTTCGGATATGCTGCGGACGGTATCGAGGATCACACCGATTTGATTGGAGTTTTGATCTACATTTTGAACGACTTCACTGACTTCTGCAAAAGCGCGGTGTGCTTCTTCTGATTTTTGTGTCAAATGGGTGACCCATTGGAAGCCTTCGTTGTTTAAATTTTCGATTCGGCTGAAAATATCCGATACCTCTTCAATGGATGAGGCGACAGCTTCGATGCTTTGGGCTAGCTGGTTGGTTTTTTCGGCTCCGTCTGTGATATCATGGGTTTGGTTTGTGACATCTTCTGCTACGCGCTGCATCGCTTTAGATATTTCATTTGTTTGCGTATGTATTTTATCGGAGATCGTTAAAAGGGAACGAGATGTTTCGGATATAGTTGATGTGGTTGTTTTTGCATCCTGGATCAAATCTTTAATGCCTTGTGCCATGACATTAAAAGCGTTTGTCAAATGACCGATCTCATCGTTGCTTGTGACTGCCAGGGTATCGATATTGAGATCATATTCAGAAAGCTTGTTGGTATTTTCCTCCAATCTCTCCAGCGGTTTTGATATGCGCTTAGAAAAGACGAAACCGATAACGAGGAGCAGTACGGCTACACCAATGGATAAAAGGATGACATTTAACCGCATTTGTTTAAAGACGGCATATGCTTCTTCTACGTCATAGTCAACGCCGACAAATCCGATGACTTCACCATTGTATTGAATAGGGTGGTAAGCAGATACGATTACTCCGTATTCTTCATCGATTTGTATTGTCCTGTCCACATAGGGTTCTCCCGTATAGGTCTGATCGTATCCTGGATAACTTTCCTCGGGGGTTCCAAAGGTTTTTGGATCTTCAGAAGCATCAATGGCATATATGTATTCGCCGTTTTCGTTTTTGGTCATTGCATAAAGGTATTTGGAACCGGATACTTTTCGGATGAAACCCATTTTTGCCTGCATGGATTTATAATAGTCGCTGTCAGCGTCTTTGGTGGTGATTAAGTTTTTAAATTCCTGAGGATCAATCGTGGCAGATGTGATTGCAGCGACGTCGAGAGCGATGTTTCCTGAATTTTCGACAAGCATGTTCTGGCTCAGGCTTAAAAGCCGGAATGATAAAATGGATATAGAAAAGAGGATACAGAATAGGATCAGCAGGTTGATCTTTCTGCTTAATCGCGTATTTTTAAACATAAGACCTCCTAAAAAAATGTTATTTTTTCTAATAAATGCTAAAAAATATTATATCATTCAATGATAATGAGAGTCAACAATAAACAGGGGACAGGCACATTGTTTTTGAAAAAAAAGGGAAAAGAATCCGCCGAGCTGATGATATGATAGGGACAATTTCATAAAGATTTGATATATTATACAGAGGCATAAAATGATCGCAATCAATGGATGGGAGATAAATCATGGAGAATATAAATAGCATTTATTCCGATAATACAATGAAAAAACTTGCTGATTTGAGACGGGAATTTCATCGGTGTCCGGAGACGGGCTGGCTTGAATTTGAAACGACGGTAAAGATTATAAGCTATCTAAAATCCTTTGGATATGAGGTGATATATGGCAAAAAAATTCATAGTGAAAGGATGGGACTTCCTGATGAAAGTACGATGAGGGAGCATAGAGAACAATTAAAGTTGGAGGCGGATTTTGATCTATCGGAAATATTAGAAGGTTATACGGGTGCGGTCGCTATATTGGACACGCGTCGGGATGGACCGACAATCGCCATGCGCTTTGACATCGATGGCAATGAGATCGATGAGGCGAAGGCTGAAAACCATCTTCCCAATAAGGAAAACTTCGCATCCCTCAATAAAAATATGATGCATGCTTGCGGCCATGACGGACATATTGCGATTGGCATTTCGGTAGCTCGAAAAATCGCAGAGAGAAAAGAGCAACTAAGGGGCAGATTTATTTTCATATTTCAGCCGGCAGAGGAAGGGGTCAAAGGAGCGAAAAGCATTGTGGGGACAGGGATATTAAAGGAAGTGGATTATTTTCTTTCCGGGCATATCGGATTTGGAGCGGAGGAAGGTGAAATTGTTTGCGGTGCGGTGGGCTTTTTAGCGACTTCAAAATTGGATATCTATTTTGACGGAAAGCCTGCTCATGCGGGAGCAAGTCCGGAGTCAGGGAGAAATGCACTTTTAGCTGCAGCGAGTTGCGCTTTGAATCTACATACATTGCCTCAGTTCGGCGGAGGGATGAGCAGATTAAATGTAGGGGTTTTAAAAGCAGGAGATGCACGAAATATCGTCCCGCACAAGGCTGAGATGCAGATAGAGACAAGGGGAGAAAATGAAGAGATCAATGCGCTTTTGCTAACGAGAGTGCAAGATGTTGTTGAGGGAAGTGCAAAATCATTTGGTGTGAAATATAAAATCGTCCCTGTAGGGGATGCACCTTCATATGATAAATTGGATAGGGATTTTGTTGAAAGACTGGCAAAGAATTTAAAGATTGAGGGATATAAGGTTACGATTGGAAAGGCTTTTGGCGCTTCTGAAGATGTGACCTATTTGATGAATGAAGTAGAGAAAAATGGCGGAAAGTCCGTATATTTTATGTTTGGGGCAAAGTTAGCCGCTCCTCATCATCATAATCGATTTGATTTTGATGAGAATGTCTTAAAGGCAGCATACGATGTGTATATGCAAAGCATTGATGCATTGATCAAATTTTCTTTTTCTATTGACATGAACAGACATAAAACTCTATAGTAAAGATATAGTGATATGGTTGGAGTGAGAATGATGCGCCAGAAATTCATTAATTTCCTGCTTGTCTTTTTTGATATTATTGCAATTCATCTATCTTTTATTTTGGCATTTGCCATCCGGTTTGACGGGGATTTTATCTACGGTGTGCAGTCGGCAAAATATTTTGACATATACATAAAATATGCGTTGATGTTTACATTGATTAAGTTAATCATTTTTTATATCCTCGGACTGTATCGGAGCCTATGGCGGTATGCGAGTATCGAGGAGCTGGGACAGATACTGGTGGCATCTTTTACCGCCAATGCAGCGGTGCTCAGCTATACCTTTATCATACAGCAGAATCTGCCCCGCAGCATTTATATTCTTACGTTTTTGTGGGATATGATCTTGCTTGGAGGCATTCGCTTCAGTTATCGGGCAGCCAAGCGCTTTCAGAGCGGAGCCATCGGGCAGAAAAGGGGCAGAAAGCGTATTTTGATTGTAGGAGCGGGGCAGGCAGGTGCTTTGGTGATCAAAGAGTTAAAAGCCCATGGAGAGTTGGACAGTGTGCCTGTAGCGCTGGTGGATGATGATGCATCGAAAATCGGGAAGAAGATCAATGGTGTTCCGGTACTGGGGAACCGCTACGATATCCGTAAGATCAGTATCCAGGAGAAAATAGATGAAATCATTATTGCGATTCCTTCTTCTTCCAAAAAGGATATCCGCCAAATTGTAGAGGAATGCAGCCGCACAATATGCAAGCTGAAGAT
>JAMNXX010000307.1 GCA_023623095.1 Bacillota bacterium
TTGTTATAATCGGCTCCTGCCAAATCTAGCGCTAAAACAGCGAAACTTTGATAAGTCACAAAGAAAGGATCGGCTTCATTTTTTAAAAATTTCCCATCTTGTTGTTGCAACCCTGTAAGAATCTGCACATAATCTTTGCCGTCGGTATCTCTGGGATCTTTTCCTGCTGCCAACAATCCGGTGATATGGTGAGCATATTGATTGACATCGGCATTTTCATCAAGGGAGTGATTGTATTTTTTATGGATATCGAGAAATTCTTCATCGGTTGTGCTGATCCCGTAATAAGCCGGAGCAACCCAAGCACTCCATGCAGAGAGAGAATCATAATGCTCTTTTACGTCCCGGATGGCGGTTTCCACCTTTTGCAATATTTCATCATCGCTGACATAAATGGTTTTTCGGACCAATTCAGGGTAATCTCCAATCTGCACTTTGTGAATTCCTCGGATGTCAAATTCACATTTTCCGTCGCCATCTGTATGTTCCGATCCGATGTAGCTGATCCTGATCGGGATATTTGCACAGGGGCCGGAACCATTCCAATTTTGTCCGTAGACGGAAAGAGTGACGGTTTCTCCCTTTTTTTCTATATCGATAGTCGGTATGAATGCCCCGCCTTCATCATTGGCTTTATAGTCGCTTACATAAAGAACGATTTCATCCGCATCCCTTAAACGAAAAGTGTCGACTGTTTTATCTGTATCAATGATGTCGTCCTTTACAAAATAATACATCCAGCTATCTGTTCCACTAGGCTCTTCTCCAAATAATTTTGTAATGAAAGGGGAACCCCAGGAATCGTCAACACCAATTTCCGGATCTGCATCCTTTAAATAATCGATGCAATAAACATCATCTGTTACGGTGACGGTGCGCTGATACAGGGTTTTTTCTTTTCCTTCTGCCCGGATTTTTACTTTGTTCGATTGTGCGTAGACATCCGGCTGAAGAAAAGAGAACAGATTGAATAAAATTGCGATCGAAAGGATCGATATCCATATCCGTTTTTTCATTTTTTTCCTCCTCTGTACAGAAATTATGGGCAAAATCAAATTTTATTTTTTTCATTTTCTTTTTGCTCATGGCGCTGTTTGGATTCATTGTGTAATTTATCAAAAATTGAAATCTCATTCTGATAGTCCGACAAAGCTAAAAGAGCATGCCAGGTTGCGATATAACTGCCATTTTTGCTTTCTTTTAAATGCTTAAAAGATCCATCTTTTAGCTGATAGGAAAGAAGCTTCTTGTAAAAGGATTCCGGGATAGAGAGTCCCATCTTTTCTTTTGCAAGGATATACCAGGAAAGGGTCTCACAGCTCTCTTGTTTTTGAAGGCTTTCCTCAATGAAAGCAAGTGCTTTCTGGATTTCAGGAGAATTTTCATCTAAGCCCAGTATATGGTATGCAACGATTCCCATAGCCGTCAGATCCGGATCAGAAACCGTTAAACCGGAAAATACCGGAAAGCCTCCATCTTTGTTTTGCTGACTTTTTAACCATGCCAGTGCCTGTTCTTTGTTGTAGGTTTCATGATCGGAGACATATAGGGAAATGATCCCCCAGATATGCGAGTTAACCAGATAATTCCCTCCAGTATGAATAAGATCTGCAAATTTTCCATTTTCCTGCTGTGCTGCTGCAATCTGAACAGCGTATTCCGAAACATCCAGTCCTAATGGAATGGCTCCCATGATGTAGGATTCATAATCAGTCATGATTGTAGAAGAATTTACTTCCTCCAAAGACTGGTTTTCAATGCTGCTGCTATTTGAATATAATGCGAGAATGCCCCACGCATCCAATTCTTGTCTTGCTAAATAATTTACTGTGGTATTGAGATCGAGGGCAAAAGAAAAACTCGTGAAAAGAAGGCAGAACAGCATTACAAGAAGGATTGCTTTTTTCATCACCAAACCCCTTTCTTAATTTATTTATAAAAAAATGCTTTCCTGGTAACCAGGAAAGCATTGAAAGATCGGGACAAAATATGAGCATGGGATATATGAATATTCTTGGAATATTCATATACTCAAAAAACTCACATATACTTCCAAGCTTTCTCTAGTTCGGAGAAAGGACTGAAGCATACCAAATAGGTCTTCTGGCTTCCGGATCATCATCAAATCAAGCCTTCCCGCATATACACATCGGTATTTTTACCCCTGTGTAAAGCAATGCAGTGGCATCTTTTGATTGGATTCCCCGGTTACAGCTGCGACTACAGCAAAGGAATCTCACCTTTTTCCCTGGATTTGGTATGGATTGTTTAAAGATATTATTTCATAGGTTAATTTTTTTTGCAAGGGAATTATATTCGATGATTTTTGGTAATTTTTGAATGTTTTTTCAGTGCTTTAACATATTCAGAACTGTTTATATTCATTTTCAATAGTGCATTATCCAAAAATGAAGCGAAAAATCCAAAAAAATTTTATAATTTTTGTATCTCTTTTTTCAACTGTTTGCGGTATTGGCTGGGCGTTTTGCCCTCGAGCTTCTTAAAAACTTTTGTAAAATAGCTTTGGTCTCCGAAACCTGTATGAATAGAAATGTCTAAAATGCTCAGTGTTGTAGAAGCTAAAAGCTCTTTGCTCTTTTTTATTCTTAATTCATTGATATAGTCTGTAAAGGTAATCCCCATTTCTTGTTTAAAGAGTGTAGATAGGTACGAAGAACAAACATGGAGCGATTTTGAAAGATCTGCTAAAGATATTTGATTCATATAATTTGCTTGGATATAGCGGAGAGCTTGATTTATAATTGACGAATCGCCCGAATAGATGCTATCGAATGTAGACCTTATGAAATTATTAACGATCTTCCACGTTAATGTGCAAAGCTCATTAAAGTTTTCAGCCTCATTCAATGTGTCAATGCTACCAAAATCAATTTCCTGGGTATCTGGCATGACTTCCAATATTGCACGTGACAATACCGCACACAGTTCAATCACCCTTGTTTTGATAAGGGTTAAATCCCCGGATTCTAGAATGGATATTTTATTGAGAAGCGATTTTAAGATTTTTTGTGCCTCTTCATTTTCACCTCTTTTTACCCTCAAGATCAATTCACTTTCCATATCATAGGGATAAGACATTGATTTGTTTTGTTTTTTATAGATTTGCAGCATTTTGCCTATCTCAGACTGTTCTTTTTGCTTTGTACTGATTTTGGCATAATTCATATTTTGAGATGTTGAAGAATATATACAATGCTTTAATAAAGTTGATAAGGAGGAAACATCTTTGGGACTAAATATCTTCATCTTTTTTAGGAACAAAATAAGTTTTGCATAAGTTTTGGGAGAAACATTGTTTAAATTTAGTATATTGTTGATGATGCTTTCTCTAATGGAACCCATAACAATAGGACCTACCATGAAACAGCCTACTATTTTAGAATCAATGATAAGCGAGATAGCAATTTTAACGAATCCTGCATGGCAAACAAAAATATAAGGCTCCCCGAGTTTTGCAGCTAATTTCATAGAGGAATGTAAACTTTTACTACAAATGCTATTGGGTGAACAATATAGGTCAAATAAAGTACAAATCTTATTTTTTGGTTATATTCCCATTTTATGGTTGCTCGGTTGTCAAATAAAGTAACCGGTGTTTCTGTCGTATGGGAAAAAGCAATCACTGCCTCTTCAACGCTTTTAGGCAATTCAGCAGGAAAATCTTCAGAGGGTGTAGGTGTTTTATATGTATCCATAGCAATACTCAAATAAATAACCCCCCTAAATATTTCACAAATTGCGTTAATATTTTTTCAAATTTATTATATTATAAATTATTTTACAGATCAATTTTGCAAAAAAATCAGGATAATATGACTAAAATAACAAAATTGAATTATATTCATTTAATCAAAAATAATATAGTCTAAAAATAGGCAATCTCTCAAAGGGCGGGTAATAGCATTCATTATAAAGTATAAGGAAAAGGCAGAAGAAGGAAAA
>JAMNXX010000013.1 GCA_023623095.1 Bacillota bacterium
GTGGAGGAGGTGCTGGTGAAAAATTATGAATGATTTTCTTAAAGAAGAAAAGTACAAGCAGGAGATTGAGCGTTATCAAGAAAAAGAGAAAAAATATAAACAAGAAATTGAATATTACAAAGAGAAAGAAAAGAAGTATAAACAAGAACTTGAATATTATAGAGAAAAAGAAAAGAAATATAAACAAGAGCTTAAATATTATAAAGAATTGCAAGAAGAATTTAATGCGATTTTTCAGTCTTCTTATGATGGCATCTATATTGTAGATGGAAAAGGTGTTACACTGCGTTTGAATCCTGCGTGCGAGCGGATTGAAGGAATTCGGATGGAGGAAGCTGTAGGGAAGCATATGCAGGAGCTGATCGATGAGGGATTCTATTCAGAATCTGTAAGTTTAAAAGTGTTAGAAAGAAAAGAGCCCGTTACAATTTTACAAAAAGTAAAAAATGGAAAAGAAATTATCGCGACGGGAACTCCTGTATTTAAGGACGGGAAAATTATTCGAGTTGTAGTGAACTCTAGGGATATTACGGAATTGAATCAGATGAAAAGAGAATTGCGTGAAATGCACCTGCTTGCAGAAAAGTACCAATCTGAGCTGGAACTACTGCGCTGGGAGCAGGTTCAGACCGATGACTTGATCGTTTGCAGTCCAGAAATGAAAAAGGTTATTCAATTGGCTCTGCATGTGGCCTCTGTTGATTCTACGGTTTTGATTCAGGGAGAAACAGGGGTTGGGAAAGATGTCATTAGTAAATTTATTCATCGAAATAGTAAACGAAGAAACGGTCCATTTATTAAAATCGATTGCAGTGCGATTCCCGAGACGCTTTTGGAATCAGAATTGTTTGGATATGAAAAGGGTGCTTTTACGGGAGCACGAAAAGAAGGGAAAATGGGCTTAATCGAATTAGCGAATGAGGGAACTTTATTTCTTGACGAAATTGGAGAACTGCCCCTTAGCTTGCAAGCGAAGCTTTTAAGGATGATTCAGGATCATGAGATCTTAAGGATTGGAGGAGAAAAGCCGATACCGATAGATATTCGAATTATTTCAGCCACCAATAGGAATTTAAAAGAAATGGTAGAAAAGAAAGAATTTAGAGAGGACTTATATTATCGGTTAAATGTTGTGCCAATGACAATTCCTCCTTTGAGAGAGAGGAAAGAGGACATCTATCCTCTGATTATGAATCATTTAGATCAATTAAATAAAAAATACGGTTTAAAGAAAAAAATTGAACCAGAAGCATTGGAGTGTTTAATTCAATATGACTGGCCAGGGAATATCCGGGAACTGGAAAACATGATTGAAAGGTTAATAGTTACGACGAACACAGAGATGATTAAGATAGAAAATCTTCCAAGTAATATCAAGAGCAATAGATACCAAACAAAGGATATGAATTTTGATAAGATATCATCGCTGAAAAAAGCGGTAGATGATTATGAAAAAGAAATTCTTGTCTACGTGATGGAAAAATCAAAAAATACACAGGAAATGGCAAATTTATTAGGAATTGATAGGAGTACGGTGAGAAGAAAATTAAAAAAACATAAAATTAAATTAAAATTTAAAGAATAAAAGGAGGCGGAATTGCCCTTTAGAGGCAAAACCGCCTCCTTTTGTGATTTAAAAAAGAAATAATATACAGAAAATATTAATAATTCAAACAGGAGGCAATTTTGCTTCATATAAAATTTGATTTATTTCTAAAGTGTACACGTAATTGTTACGGACATTCCTTGATTTTACACAGTTTGGCGTAAATGCATAGAGTTGGCACAAAAGTTGCTACAAATATATATAAGCTGAAAAGAGAGTAGAGACAATATGAAAGGAAACAAAAAATATTATCCCGCAGATTCTTTGAAATCCCCAAGATTCTGTGATGTGAGAACATTTATGAGATTGCCTAATGTAAAAACGACAGAAGACGTGGATTTTGCTGTTATTGGAATACCGTTTGATACAGCATGCTCTTTTAGGACTGGTTCTAGATTTGGGCCGGCAGCGATTCGGGATATGTCTGTGACCATACGCCCCTACAATATCAATTTAGGGATTAATGCTTTTGATTATCTTTCAGGAGTGGATTATGGAGATATTCCTGTTATTCCCGGATATATTGAAGATACGTACGAACAGATAGAAAATGAATTAAAACCGATTTTAGATGCAGGGATTATTTCTATCTGCTTAGGAGGAGATCATTCTATTACATTGGGAGAACTTCGAGCTATTGCAAAAAAATATGGTCCTGTTGCGCTAGTCCATTTCGATTCCCATTTGGATACCATTGACTCATATTTCGGAAAGAAATACAATCACGGGACCCCTTTTAAGCGGGCATGGGAAGAAGGTTTAATAGACACAAGCCATTCGATTCAGGTAGGGATTAGAGGAAATTTATATTCTCCTGACGATATAAACGATTCGGTAGATTTAGGGTTTAAAGTGATTACAGCAAATGAAGTGCATAAGCTGGGGATAGAAGAAGTAGGCAGACAAATTCGAGAAAGAGTGGGTGATAAATTAGCTTTCTTTACATTTGATATCGATTTTGTTGATCCTGCATATGCTCCAGGCACAGGAACAATTGAAGTAGGAGGATTTACGAGCTATGAAACATTAGCGCTAATCCGGGAAACAAAAGGCATTCAATTTATCGGTTTTGACATTGTGGAAGTCCTTCCAGCTTTTGATCCCAACCAGATTACGGCTTTCCTAGCAGCCAATGTAGCGTTTGAATTTATATCGATGATTGCACTTCACAAGTCGAAAAATGCGAGCTATCTCAAAAGATAAGGAGGTGAAAAGAGGAAGGAATATTTTATTAAACACACAGAGTTGAGAGAGGGTACAAAAAATCGTATAGCAGCATTTGTTTTAACAACATAGTTTCATATTTTTCAAAATATATCCAATTGCGGCATGATACGCAATAAAACATTAAGGAGGAAACAACATGGAAAGAAGAATTCAGGCGATGACTTGGAAGGATTTTGAAAGGTTTAAGGATGCGGCGGTTATTGTACCAATTGGCTCTACGGAACAGCATGGACCGCATCTTCCATTATCTGTAGATGCTATTATTTCAACTGGACTTGCTGAGATGATAGCGGAAAAGATCAATGGCATTGTTGCTCCAACGATTCATTATGGTTATAAATCAGCACCTTTAAGCGGTGGTGGGCCGATTTTTCCGGGAACGATAGATTTGAACGGAATAACGCTGATGAGTCTTGTGAAGGATGTTCTTGAAGAATTTATTAGGGATGGAATGAAAAAAATTTTAGTAGTTAATGGGCATTATGAAAATGAAGCTTTTATATTAGAGGCGATCGATCTTTTATCGCGCCAATATCCAGATGTTAAGTTTGTAGAAGCCAGTTGGTGGGATCAGATTTCTGAAGAGGCAATGGCAAAAGTGTTTGATAAAGTGGAGTTTCCGGGCTGGGCGCTTGAGCATGCGGCAATAGCGGAGACATCGCTTACTTTATACTTTGCACCTGAATTAGTTCATATGGATAGGTTGGTTGAAGATGGTGTAAAAGAAGTATTAACTTATCATGTTTATCCTGCACCGAAAGAAATTGTGCCAGAAACAGGGCTGCTTGCAACGGCAAGAACGAGTTCCGCTGAAAAAGGAAAGCTTTTAGCTGAGGATATAACGAAAAATTATGTGAAGGTAGCGCTTAAAGAGTTTTAATCTATATTATTGATTGGAAAGGAGGAATATCATGAATACAAATATGGAAAATGAAATCAACAAACCTTTTGTTGATTCTGAAGAAGATGGGGCGCAAAGAAGATTAGAACAGTTAGGCTATAAGCAGGAATTAAATAGAAATCTATCGGTTGGTGAAAATGTAGTCATGGCGCTATCGAATGTTTCCCCATTAATGGCTGCGTTTGTGTACGCATTAG
>JAMNXX010000014.1 GCA_023623095.1 Bacillota bacterium
AGTTTAGAAAAGTGCATGAAAAGGCATCCAATGGAAAGCGTCCGGTTCTGGAAAGATTTAATTTATGAAGAAATCAAAGCATCATTAGAGCAAATCAGGAAATAAAGTAGAAGATTCATTCTTGCGAAACCGGAAAGTAAAAATATACTGCATTTTCAAGGAAGGTGGTACTTTGGAAAATAAAAAATTGTCTAATTTAGATATAGAACAGGAGTATAATCAATATGTTGAGCAGAAAATACCAAAGCCTGCATATTTAAAAAATATATTATGGGCTTTTTCTGTAGGAGGCTCGATTTGTGTTTTGGGACAGTTATTGATTAATTTTTTTAAAAGTATGGGATTTCATCAAGAGGATGCTTCTACTGCTGCTGTTATTGTTTTGGTATTTATGGGAGCATTTTTTACAGGGATTGGGGTTTATGATGAGTTAGGGAAAAGAGCCGGCGCAGGTTCGATTGTACCAATTACAGGATTTGCAAATTCTATTGTCTCTTCTGCAATGGAATATAAAAGGGAAGGATTTGTGCTTGGAGTAGCCGCTAAAATGTTTAGCATTGCAGGTCCTGTATTGGTCTATGGGTTTGGGACTTCAGTTCTTGTTGGATTGATTTATTTCTTTTTGTTTCGATAATGTTAGGAGGAATAAAAAGATGGCAGTCAAAAAAAATGGGGCACAAACAGTTCAATTTGATAATCCTCCGATTCTACTGGCATCGGGGAGTGTTGTAGGACCCAAAGAAGGGGAAGGTCCCTTAAGGGATTATTTTGATATTGTTTTGTCGGATGATTTATATGGTGAGAAAAGTTGGGAGTTAGCTGAAAGCAAAATGTTAAGAGAATCTGTCAAAAAAGCGGTCGAAAAAGCAAATTTAAGTATTGAGAATATTGAATATATGTTTTCAGGTGATTTGCTGAATCAGTTGATGTCCGCCTCTTTTGCAGCAAGGGATCTGGCGATACCCTTTTTTGGCTTATATGGGGCATGTTCTACGCTGACAGAATCCCTTAGCTTGGGAGCGATGTTGATAGATGGAGGCTATGCAGACTATATTGTTGCTGCAACTTCGAGCCATTTCAGTTCAGCAGAAAGACAATTTCGTTTTCCACTTGAACAGGGAACACAAAGAGCACCTACTTCTCAATGGACTGTAACGGGAGCAGGCGCTGCAATTTTAGGGGCTTATGGCGATGGGCCCAAAATAACCCATGTGACCACGGGAAAAGTAATTGATTTTGGCATCAAAGATCCGAATAATATGGGGGCTGCCATGGCACCGGCAGCGGTGGATACGATTTTAACGCATTTTCAGGATACGGGGCTGGGTCCTGAAGATTATGATTTGATTGTAACAGGCGATTTGGCCAGTATTGGAAAAGAAATTGCAGAAGAAATGATGTTGGATAAAGGCTATAATATTGCAAAAGTGTATAATGACTGCGGCTTGATGGTATACGATACAAAGACCCAAAATACATATGCCGGCGGAAGCGGCTGCGGATGTTCCGCTGTTGTATTTTGCGGTTATATTCATCAAGAAATGATCAAAAAAAATTTGAACAGAATATTGCTGGTATCAACTGGGGCTTTGATGTCTCCTACGAGCAGCCAACAGGGAGAATCAATCCCTAGCATTGCACATGCAGTAGCGATCTCAAATGATTAATTCGTGATTGATTAGCTAGGAGGGAGAATATGGATTATATTCGAGCGTTTATTGTTGGGGGAGCCATCTGTGTCATCGGACAAATCTTAATGGATACAACAAAGCTTACACCGGCACATATACTTGTTATATTTGTGACTTCAGGAGTGATTTTAACTGCATTGGGGCTTTATGAACCCATTGTCAAATTAGGAGGCGCCGGTGCAACAGTGCCACTTCCTGGTTTTGGATATTCTCTGGCAAAAGGGGCGATAAAAGGAACTCAGACAAATGGGCTTTTAGGAGCTTTTACCGGGGGAATCCAATCGACTGCAGGTGGGGTTGCTGCAGCAGTTATCTTTGGATATCTGATGGCTGTTATTTTTACACCAAAAACAAAGAGCTAAGTTGTTTTAGGAAAGGATGCTGCTCATGTCCGGAAGGAGAAAAATAATCGTTGTAACAGATGGCGATTTGGCTGCCCAGAGAGCAGTTAAAAAAGCTGCAGAAAACATTGGAGCAAGATGTATATCTGCTTCTGGAGGAAGCCCTACCCCATTAGAAGGTGATGAAATTATAAAAATGATTCAAACGGCACCGCATGATCCTGTCGTCGTCATGGTAGATGACAGGGGAAATGCGGGGATAGGAAAAGGAGAACAAGTATTATTTCATATTGCAAATCATCCTGAAATAGAAGTGCTGGGTGTTATCGCTGTCGCTTCAAACACAGATAATGTGAATGGAACTCGGGTAGATTGTTCTGTTACCCGAAGCGGAAATATTATCAATGGCTCTGTAGATAAGGAAGGGTTAAGGCAAAGTGGAATGATCGTTTACGGGGATACAGTAGATATTCTTGAAAAATGTAATATACCAACCATAATTGGAATAGGAGATATTGGAAAGATGGGTGGAAAAGATCGTTGTACGATCGGAGCTCCGGTTATTACAAAGGCAATGAAAGAGATTTTAATTAGAAGCGGCTATAAAATTGAAAACGGAAAAAATAAAGAAAGCTAGAGGATTCATTATCAAGGAAACCCTCTAGCTTATTTGATCTCAAAGACGAAATTAATGGAGAAAAGTTTATATTGATTCTAATGGGAATTTCGATTTGATGAATTTGTATTTCTATTGTCAGGTACAGGATTTACAGGATTTTCTATGATGATGTCGCTTCCATCTGGTATGTCATTGTCTCTCGAAGGTCCTCCATTGCCAGGTTCTTTTTCATCAGAAGGTAGAGGCAGTTCATCTTCATCATCTGGCAATTCAATGTATGTGTGATCATGAATATCACAATATCCACCAGGAGCTTCGTAAGAATAATCTCGGGGAACAATTCCTCCATTTTTACTAGGAGAATAAGGAATAGGCCTTTGAACAAATACGCGCTTTTCTACCAATGTAGCAGGACAATAAGGAGTCGCCCTTTTATTTGTTGAGATATCTACTTCTACTAGAACGTGTACATCATCATATTCTTTTGGTTCTGTCCCTTTAATGAAATATTCTTGACGAACCGTTCCCCGGGGATCCATTCGACTGAGCTCCGTAGGAAGTTTTCCGGATTTTGTATCAACTGCTATGGAAATGATATTATCCGGTTTTTGGAAATTCTTTGAGGGAAGACCTGCATGTATAGAAGACATAATCGTCTTCCATAGTCCTGCACTGGCACCGCTCCCACTGCTTAACTGTATTTGAACGTCGTTTCCGATCCATACACCACATACATAATAAGGGGTATATCCTACAAACCAAGCATCGTAATTATTAGAAGTCGTACCTGTTTTTCCGGCAGCGGGCATCGCACCTAAATTTGCCCTTTGTCCAGTCCCTGAACTAATAACGCTTCGCATCATATCGGTTATGATGAAAGCGACATCATCGCCTACGACGCGTGCTTTATAACTTGTATTTTCTAATAGAAGATTGTCGTTTCTATCTGTAATTTTTACAAAGGATTTTGGACTGATATAAACACCGCCATTTGCCAAGGAACCATATGCAGCAGTTAGCTCTAAAGGACTAATTCCTTTTGTCATTCCTCCTAAACCCATAGCTGCTAAGTTTGCATCATTGTTTTTGCCGGTTTCTTGGACGGTTGTAATCCCCATTTTTTTCAAATAGTCGATCGAAGTTTGAATTCCAATATTTTCTACCATTTTTACAGCAATTACATTGATAGAATCCTGAACTGCTTCTCTAAGCGTAGAGAGTCCCCGGTAGCCGCTATAGGCGTTTTTAGGCCAT
>JAMNXX010000204.1 GCA_023623095.1 Bacillota bacterium
GTACAGCATGGCAAAATCAACAAAAAGAATTCGATCAAATCCCTGCACCTATCCTCTTCACGACAAACTGCTTGATGCCGCCCAAACCCTCTTATGCAGACAGAGTCTTTACCACAGCGGTTGTAGGATACCCGGGGATGGCGCACATTCCGGAAGGAGAAAACGGCAAAAAAGACTTCACCCCTGTAATCAACAAGGCCCTCGAACTGGGTGGCTGGAATGAAGACAAACATTTTACCGGAATCAATGGCGGAAATGAACTGATGACAGGCTTTGCTCGCAATACCGTATTGGGTGTCGCCGATAAAGTCATTGATGCGGTCAAATCCGGCGCAATTAAACATTTCTTCCTCGTAGGGGGCTGCGACGGCGCAAAACCCGGAAGAAACTACTATACGGAATTTGTAAAGCAAACACCAAAAGACACCGTCATCCTTACACTGGCTTGCGGAAAATATCGATTTAATGATTTAAACATCGGCGAAATAGGCGGGCTGCCACGAATTATGGATATGGGGCAATGCAATGATGCTTATTCCGCTATCCAAGTAGCAATTGCCCTTGCCAATGCATTTGAATGCGGCGTGAACGATCTTCCACTAACCCTTGTTCTATCTTGGTACGAGCAAAAAGCAGTATGTATCCTTTTAACCTTGCTGGCATTGGGTATTCAAAACATCTATCTTGGACCGACACTCCCCGCATTCTTGTCAGAAAACGTATTGAACGTATTGGTTGAAAAATTCAACATAAAACCTACAACTACTGTCGAAGAAGATTTGAAAGCGATTCTTGGATAAAAAAGCAATCCTCCTTTATATTTATAAATCAATGTTAGATTAAAACAAAATAAAGCAGTCGGAAAATGAATTTTCGGCTGCTTTATTTTTTATTTCCTTTAAATAAGTCTTTTTATCCCTTTGGCAAGTTCCACCACTACCAGAATCATCAATGAAATTCCAAGCAGAATTCCCCAATGAACAGGATCGATCGTTGCCAGTTTAAATACGGTTCTTAGCGGAGGGATCACCAAAATCCCTATCATTAAAAGGAATGAAACGAATAGAGCACCTAAAAGCTGTTTGTTGCTCGTAAATCCTACTTGAAAGATAGACTTGTCCATCGCCCTTACATTAAATGTATGAAATAGCTGGGACAGGCTTAAAACGACAAAAGCCATGCTTCTTCCCAATTCCAGGCTTTCCAATCTTCCGATTTGAAAAGCGATGACGGTAAGAATTCCAATCGCAGCCCCTTCCAGCGCAATGACGAGCCCAAGTCCTCCGCCGAAAATACTTTCTTTCGGATCCCTAGGTTTCCTTTTCATGATATCTTTTTCAGCAGGGTCTACGCCCAGAGCCAGCGCCGGAAAGCTATCCGTCACCAGATTGACCCATAGAATATGGATGGGCAAAAGCGGTATCGGATAATTTAAAACGATGCAGACAGTCAGTGCGACGACTTCCCCAATATTGCAAGACAACAAGAAGTGAATCGATTTTTTAATATTGTCAAAAATCGATCTCCCCTCTTCAATCGCAGAAACAATTGTCGCAAAATTATCGTCTGTAAGGACCATATCCGCAGCTTCTTTCGATACATCCGTTCCCGTAATTCCCATGGCACAACCGATATTCGCTCTTTTCAGAGCAGGAGCATCATTGACTCCATCCCCCGTCATCGCTACGATTCTCCCTTTTTGCTGCCACGCTTTCACAATTCTGACCTTGTGTTCCGGAGAAACCCTGGCATACACAGAATATCTTTCAACATTTCGAAAGAGATCCTCATCGCTCATCTTTTCGAGAACCCTTCCTTCGATAGCCTCCTGGCCTTCATCCAAAATCCCTAGTTCTTTTGCGATCGTCATGGCTGTTAGCTTATGATCCCCTGTGATCATGACCGGTCTAACTCCCGCTTCTTTGCTTATCCTTACGGACTCTTTCACTTCTTCCCGTGGGGGATCGATCATTCCTGCCATTCCTACAAAAATTAAATGATCCTCAATCTCCTCTGAAACAATCCTCTCCGGAAGGGAAGACATTTCTTGATATGCTAGAGCAATCACCCGCAGTGCCTGTGAAGACATTTCTTCATTTGCTTTCTTAATATTGGATTTCATCTCTTCATCTAAAGTTGCTATGCCGTCATCTAGCAATATCTTATCGCATCTTTCCAGCAAAACGTCCGGAGCCCCTTTTGTGTAGACCCAAAAATCTTTTCCGTATCGGTGAATGGTCGTCATCAGCTTCCTATCTGAATCAAATGGAATCTCATTGACTCTTTCCGATTTGCTTTCTTCTTCTTTTTTAAATAAACCGTGCAGATGAGCTGCTGCTACCAAAGCAACTTCTGTCGGATCTCCGACAGCCTTTTTCTCTCCATCTTCCTCATCCAATGATGCATCATTGCAAAGCAAACCGATTTTAAGTGCCAATTCTTCTTTCGGCTGATCTTTATCTGCTTGATCGATATCCACCAATTTGTCGTAAGTGTAAATTTTTGTAACCGTCATTTTGTTTTGGGTCAGCGTACCTGTTTTATCCGAACAAATCACCGATGCGGTTCCCAAAGTTTCCACCGCAGGCAGCTTCCGTATGATCGCATTTCGTTTGATCATCCTTTGAACACCTATCGAAAGTACAATGGTAACGATAGCCGGAAGCCCTTCGGGAATCGCCGCAACGGCAAGGGAAATGGATGTCATAAACATTTCAAATAAGGAACGATTTTGGAAATAACCGATTCCAAAGAGAAGTGCACAAATAACCAATACCGCAATTCCTAAAGTTTTTCCAAGCTCGTCCAACTTTTCCTGCAGAGGCGTCTTTATTTTTTCTTCCTTTTGAAGCATCTCGGCAATTTTTCCGACTTCCGTATTCATTCCTGTTGCAGTTACAATGAATTGCCCCCGCCCGTACACTGCCAAACTAGAGGTATAAATATAGTTCTTCCTGTCCCCCAGCGGGATGTCTTCTCCTTGAGGGATCGCTGTATTCTTTTCGACAGGAACAGATTCTCCCGTCAGTGCTGCTTCTTCCATCATCAGATTGGCACTTTGAAAAAGAACGCCATCAGCAGGTGCAATATCGCCTGCTTCAATGATGACAATATCTCCAGGAACAATATCCTTCGACTTCACCTCCATCTTCCTACCACCGCGAACTACTTTCGCAGCAGGAGATGAAAGATTTTTTAATGCTTCTAATGATTTTTCCGCTTTATTTTCCTGTATCACGCCCAAAACAGCGTTTAAAATGACAACGAGCAAAATAATCACCGTATCTGCTACTTCGCCTACGATAAGTGAGATAAACGATGCAATAATTAATATGATAATCATGAAATCTTTAAGCTGGCTAAAAAACATCTGAAGAAAGGATTTTTTCTCCGTTTGCTTCAAAGCGTTTTCTCCATAGATGTTTTTTCTTTTTTCTGCTTCTTCAACCGATAAACCGGCATGAATATCCACATCAAATTCTTTCTGTAGTTCTTCAATGTTTTTTTGAAAATATGATTTAGATTCCATTTCATGACTCCTCCTGCTATCGCTAAGAATATTGGTTTTTTCATATCTCTATTTCGCCTATTATATAGACATCCTCATCATTATTCTCTCCATTTACAAATTTATTAGACGGATGTTTTAATTGAACACAAAAGGATTTTTAAAAATCTAAAAAAAAAAATAGGGCAGCCTTTTTATTACTCTGCCACATAACTATCAAAATATCCCTGGATCAATACGATCGGTGTTCCCTTATCTCCGCTGCCGCTTGTCAAATCACATAAACTCCCTAAAAGGTCGGTCAAACGCCTGGGTGTCGTTCCTAAAGATTCAGCCTTTC
>JAMNXX010000018.1 GCA_023623095.1 Bacillota bacterium
TCAATTTTAATGATGCCGTCTCCTTTGCACGCTTCGCACCTTCCCCCTTTTACATTAAAGCTGAACCTTCCTTTTTGATAACCTCGCATCTTTGCTTCCGGAACTTGTGCAAATAACTCTCGAATGAAGTCAAACACGCCTGTATACGTAGCCGGATTGGAGCGGGGAGTTCTTCCGATAGGGGCTTGGCTGACGTCAATCACTTTATCAATATTTTCAATCCCTTTTATATCTTGGTGTTCAGCCGGCTTGCTCCTCGCCCTGTGCAACTCCATAGCCAATCGTTTATATAATATCTCATTGACCAAAGTGCTTTTTCCCGAACCCGATACGCCTGTTACACATATAAAAACACCCAGTGGAAAATGTACATCGATGTTTTTTAGATTATTTCCCCTTGCACCCAGCACTGTGAGCCACTTTCCATTGGGCTTCCTTCGAACAGCCGGGATCTCTATTTTCTTTGTCCCTTTCAGATATTGACCCGTGATCGATTCTTCACAATCCATAATATCTTGGATAGTACCTGCTGCCACCACTTTTCCGCCTTTCGACCCCGCCCCGGGACCAATATCAATAATATGATCCGCAGCATACATTGTATCTGTATCGTGCTCTACCACAATAAGGGTATTTCCTAAATCCGTAAGATTTCTCAATGCTTTCAGAAGCTTCCCATTATCCCTTTGATGCAGCCCGATGCTAGGCTCATCCAAAATATAAGTCACGCCTACCAAGCTCGATCCGATCTGGGTAGCTAATCGAATCCGCTGTGCCTCTCCACCGGATAATGTGCCTGCTGAACGAGACAATGTCAAATAATCTAATCCCACATCTTCTAAAAATTTTAACCGTTCATTAATTTCTTTGAGAACCTGCCCTGCAATCGCTGCCTTTTTCTCGGACAATTGGAGGCTCATCAGAAATTGCTTTGCTTCGCGAACAGAAAGATCCGTAACTTCTGAAATATTTTTTCCTCCAATTCGCACAGATAGGACTTCTGGTTTCAGTCTTTTGCCTTTACAAGTCTCGCAGGGAACCAAGTTCATAAATTCCTCTATCCATTCCCGTACATAATCTGAATTGGTATCTCGATACCGTCTTTCTAAATTTTGTATAATCCCTTCAAATGGAGCCCGATATTTTCGATACCCGCCGAATTTACTCTCATACGTAAATTCAATCGGCCTCATGCCTGTCCCATATAAAAGCACGTCTAAAAATTCCTTTGGCAAATCTTGAATCGGTGTGTCCAAATCAATATGATACATTCGAGCCAATGCTTCCACCATTTGAAAATAATAGGTACCCTCTGTTGCATTCGAGATCGGAGCAATTCCCCCTTCGCGAATGCTTAGAGAAGGATTCGGAATGACCAAATCCGGATCGATCTGCTGCAGGAATCCAATCCCATTACATTGAGGACAAGCCCCATAAGGGCTGTTAAAAGAAAACATCCTTGGCTCTAATTCTTCGATTCCAAATCCGTGATCCGGGCAGGAATATTGGGTGCTGAATAAAAGATCTTCCCCTTCTATAATATTCACGATGAGCAGTCCATCAGATAGCGTTAAAGCCGTTTCAATGGAATCTGTCAATCTTTGTTCGATTCCTTCTTTTATAATGAGCCTGTCAACGACAACTTCAATCGTATGTTTTTTTGTTTTTTCCAGCTTAATCTCTTCTGTTAGTTCACGGATTTCACCATCGATGCGTGCACGAACATATCCATCCTTTCGGATGTTCTCTAAAACTTTTATATGTTCTCCTTTGCGTCCACGAATAAGGGGCGCCAAAATCTGAATTTTGGTCCTTGGCTCAAGGGCCATCACCTGATCCACAATCTGATCGATCGTTTGCTGAGAAATTTCCCTTCCGCATATAGGACAATAAGGCGTTCCAATTCTTGCAAATAACAGCCTTAAATAATCATAGATTTCCGTAACTGTCCCTACAGTAGAGCGGGGATTTCTGCTTGTCGTCTTTTGGTCAATGGATATGGCAGGAGATAACCCTTCAATCAAATCCACATCTGGCTTTTCCATCTGCCCTAAGAATTGTCTTGCATAAGCGGATAAACTTTCCACATATCTGCGCTGTCCTTCTGCATAAATCGTATCAAATGCCAACGAAGATTTTCCTGAACCACTTAACCCTGTCACCACAACAAATTGATTTCTGGGGATTTCCAAATCGATATTTTTTAAATTGTGTTCCCTCGCACCTTTGATAAGTATACGGTCTTTGGCCATGTTTTCACCCCTAGTCTGTTTTCTTCTCCAGTTCTATAATCTTATCTCTCAGTTCTGCTGCCCTTTCAAATTGCAAATTCTCTGCCGCTTCTCTCATTTCTTTTTCTAATTCTACGATCAATTTTTTGATCTCTTCTGCACTCATTTGAGCCTTTGGCTTTTCAATTTTATATTTCACCGCTTCATCCGCTACTTTCGTGGCTTCAATGATATCGCGAATTCCTTTTGTGATTCCTTTCGGCTGAATTCGATTCTTGATATTATATTCTTTTTGAATTTTTCTCCTCCTATTCGTTTCATCAATCGCCCGCTTCATCGAATCCGTAATCCGATCCGCATACATAATTACTTTTCCCTCTAAGTTTCGCGCTGCTCTCCCTATCGTTTGGATCAATGAAGTTTCAGAGCGCAAAAATCCTTCTTTATCTGCGTCTAAAATGGCTACCAACGACACTTCCGGCAAATCAAGACCTTCTCTCAAAAGGTTGATTCCCACTAACACATCAAAAACGCCCAGCCTCAAATCTCTTATGATCTCCATCCGCTCAATGGTATCGATATCCGAATGAAGATATCGAACTTGAATGCCTGCTTCTTTTAAATAGGCCGTCAAATCTTCTGCCATTTTCTTCGTTAACGTGGTCACGAGCACCCTCTGATCTTTTTGAATGACAGAATGAATCTCCCCAATTAAATCATCTATCTGTCCTTTGATTGGGCGCACATCTACCTGAGGGTCTAGCAGCCCCGTAGGGCGAATGATTTGCTCTACGATCTGCTGACTGTGCTCCTTCTCATAAGGCCCAGGAGTTGCGCTGACGAAAATCACTTGATGGATCAAATCTTCAAATTCTTTGAAATTTAAAGGCCGGTTATCATAAGCTGAAGGCAATCGAAATCCATATTCGACTAAACTATCCTTTCTGGAACGATCCCCTTCATACATCCCTCGAATCTGTGGGATGGTCACATGAGATTCATCAATGATCATCAAAAAATCTTCCGGAAAATAATCGATCAATGTAAACGGTTTGCTTCCGGGAGGTCTCTGAGAAATATGTCTGGAGTAATTTTCAATCCCTTGGCAAAATCCCATTTCTCTAAGCATTTCAATATCATAGCGGGTACGCTGTTCAATTCTTTGTGCTTCTATCAATTTATTATTCGCCTTAAAAAAACGAATGCGTTCTTCTAATTCTTCTTCGATATCTTGAATCGCTTTTTCCAGCTTCTCTTTCGTAGTCACATAGTGGGTAGCGGGAAAAATCGACACATGATTTCGTAATCCGATAATCTCTCCTGTCAACGTATTGATTTCTGTAATCCTGTCTATTTCATCACCAAAAAGCTCCACTCTTACAGCATTTTCTGAAGAGGAAGCCGGAAAAATCTCTACCACATCGCCACGAACCCGAAATGTTCCTCTTGTAAAATTGACATCATTACGAACATATTGAATGTCTACGAGTCGTTTTAATATTTCGTCCCTACTCTTCTCCATACCCGGTCGAATCGATAAAACTTGATTTTCATAATCAATTGGGTCACCTAACCCATATATACATGATACGCTGGCCACGATGATAACATCT
>JAMNXX010000323.1 GCA_023623095.1 Bacillota bacterium
AAACCGATCAGATTGCGAACGATGTGGGAACGATCCTTGTTGGGAAGGAAGCGGTGGAGATTGGGTTGATCGACGAAGTTGGCGGATTGAGCGATGCAATGGCGAAATTAAATCAATTGATAGAAGACAATTCAAAAATCCCCAATGAAGTGTCGAATCCGATCAAGAATTGATCATAGAATAATCACTTTTCTTATGTTATAATAACAATGTTAAACGAGTGTTAATGGTTGTTATGATTAAAGGGGACATTTCTATTTTATTATCTAATACATTTTGAAGCAAAAGATGTAAAGCCATATGATTCTAGGAGATATTTTTATTTTCATTATTTCTGTCCGCTTTGATATCTAGATTGAAAGCAGTTGATTGTGGTATATACTCAATAAAAGAATAAAACCTCGATATTTTTTGTTGTATGGATTATCAAAAAATTATGATATGATTTATTTATAGCACAGTTTATCTGTGCTTTTTCTAGCATGATTAAAAAAGGTGAGAAAAAGATGAGAAGAGCAAGAAAAAAACAAAAAAACGGAAGTCCTATAAAAAATGAAATTATATCCATCATGATTATTTCAATTGGGATTTTTATATTGATCAGCTTACAAACCCAATCAGCAGGACAAATTGGGAAGTTTGTTAGACAATTGCTGAGAGGCTTATTTTCAGCTCCGGCATCCGTTTTGCCTTATTTTATTATTTTGTTTGGAATCCTATCCATCATTGGAAAGATTAATTTTATTGATAAAAAATTTAAAATCGCTATGACGATATCATATATCAGTTTTGTGTCACTCTATACGGTTTACCATTCTGATCCGGTGCCTGAACTTGTTTTTACATTAAATAGCTTTCAATCCTCTTATGCACAAGGTATTGAGGGAATCGGAGGGGGTATCATTGGCAACGCAATTGCTGGCTATAGCGTTCGATTGCTAGGGCGTAATGGCAGTTATGTGTTTATTATTACAGTGATGCTCATTTCATTTATGATCATTACTGGAATGTCATTGGTAACGATATTGAAGCGATTCAAATTTGTATTTGTGAAATTATTTTCTTTGCTCAAACAATTCACTTGGGACTTTATTCATATTCCAGACCGAAATCAAAATATCGATACAGATAAAAAATCGAAGGATTCAGCTTCATGGGAAGCCTCTACACATGATTCAATTTTGAGTAAGGAAAGTCAACTTGATCAAAAAATTAAAATTTTAGATTTCACTAAGAATACAGATGAGGGTCATTTTGCATCTGAAGAATTAAATAAAAATACAAATCATCAGAACAAGAAAGAAAAAGCTGAGGAAAAGAAAGAAGATATCGATGAGCTCAATTTACATATTCAGCATTCCCAAAAATCACAATCCAATTATAAGTTGCCTAGTTTAGATTTATTAGATGAGAAGAAGGTACAAAATTTGAAGAATGATAATAAAGATATTATTCATAAAGCCAAAATTCTAGAACAAACATTACAAAATTTTGGAGTAGAGGCGAAAGTTGTACAAGTAAGCAAAGGGCCTACCATCACGAGATATGAAATTCAGCCAAGCCCAGGGGTAAAAGTAAGTAAAATCGTAAACTTAGCAGATGATATTGCATTGAATTTAGCGGCTTCGAATATTCGGATCGAAGCACCTATTCCTGGAAAAGCTGCTGTCGGGATCGAAGTTCCTAATAAACATGTTTCACCGGTTACACTCCGAGAAGTATTGGAAAATGAGAAATTTCAAGAAAGCAAATCGAAACTGGTTTTTGCTCTTGGAAAAGATATAGCAGGCAATCCTGTTTGTGCAGATTTAGGAAAGATGCCTCATTTATTAATCGCTGGGGCTACAGGTTCCGGAAAGAGCGTATGTGTAAATGCAATTATTCACAGCATTTTATATAAAGCCACTCCTATGGAGGTAAAATTACTTCTCATTGATCCAAAGGTAGTGGAATTAAGCAATTATAATGGAATTCCTCATTTACTGATTCCCGTAGTAACGGATCCGAAAAAGGCCTCGACCGCTATTCATTGGGCTGTACAGGAGATGACAGATCGCTACAAGTCTTTTGCAAAAAATAATGTCAGAGATATCGATAGCTATAATGATAAAATGAAAAAAGAAAATAAAGAGCCCCTTCCTAAAATTGTTGTCATTATCGATGAGCTCGCTGATTTGATGATGGTCGCCCCTGGACAAGTAGAAGATGGAATTTGCAGATTGGCACAAATGGCTAGAGCGGCAGGAATCCATTTAATTATAGCGACTCAAAGACCTTCTGTGGATGTTCTTACAGGGGTCATCAAAGCCAATATTCCTTCACGTATTGCTTTTGCAGTTTCTTCACAAGTTGATTCTCGAACCATTTTAGATATGAGCGGAGCAGAGAAGCTTTTAGGAAAAGGGGATATGCTTTTTTATCCTGTTGGTGCCTCCAAACCGAAAAGAGTTCAAGGAGCTTTTATTTCCGAGGCAGAGGTGGAGAGAGTTGTTCGCTTTATTAAAAGTCAAAATGTTCATAATGAATATGATGAAGCCGTCTTAGAGCATATGGAAAATGATTCTTCTAAATTTTCTCAGCCACCGGAGGATGATTTGCTAGAAGATGCAATTGAGGCAGTTGTAGAAGCAGGACAAGCCTCTGTATCCATGCTACAGCGCCGTTTTCGAATCGGCTATAATCGAGCTGCCAGAATCATCGATTCAATGGAGGAAAGAGGTATCGTTGGAGCATCAGAAGGCAGTAAGCCAAGGCAGGTTTTGATTACAAAAGAAGAATTAACAAAAATAAAAACGAGTTAAATTGGCTTGAGGACTCTATCGATTGATGTCAAAATGTGAATTGACGATTCATTATATAGGGAAAACGATAAGAATTTTGATTGAATTTGAAAGAAATACTTAAATTAAAAATTGACTTGCGAAAGGAGTTTGTTTATCGGTGAGCCTAAAAGTGTATATAGAGTCGCTAGGGTGTCCTAAGAACTTAATCGATGCCGAAATAATGAATGGATTGCTGAATCAGCATCAATTTCAAAAAACGCCTTACCCTCATGATGCAGATATTATTATTGTAAATACTTGTGGATTTATCGAAGATGCCAAGAAGGAATCGATTGATGCAATGATTGAGCTAAGCCAATGGAAAGAACTTGGAAATTGTAAATTATTTGTTGTAACTGGCTGTTTAGCGGAACGATATGCAGAACAATTAGCCGTGGAAATGCCTGAAGCGGATATTATTATTGGTACAGGAGATTTTCCCAAAATTACAGAATATATCCATAAGGCATTTAAAGGTGAAAAAATTATTCGTTACGGCAATGCCAATCATGAAATACCCGAAGGCTTACCAAGGATATTGAGCACCCCGGCGCATACTGCATATGTGAAGATTGCAGAAGGCTGTGATAATTACTGTACTTATTGTATTATTCCTAAATTAAGAGGACAATATAGGAGCCGAGAGATGCAAAGCATCTTAGAAGAAATAGAAAATTTGGCATCGAAAGGCGTCAAAGAAATTATACTCATCGCTCAAGATACGACGAAATATGGGCTGGATTTATACGGAGAAACAAAATTAGCAGAATTACTAAAAAAAATAGCTGAAATTGATCCGATTCAATGGATTCGAGTATTATACTGTTATCCAGAAAATATATCTGAACAGCTTATTCAAACGATCGCCTCAGAAGATAAAATATGTAAATATTTAGATATACCAATTCAGCACTGCAATAATGAGATATTAAAGAAAATGAACAGAAAAACAACAAAGGCCCAAATTTTTAAAAATATAGAAAGAATGAGAGAAAAAATCCCCAATATTCATAT
>JAMNXX010000234.1 GCA_023623095.1 Bacillota bacterium
GAAATGCATAAGTAGTTATCGTCATCGCGAGCACAACCACTTTCGCAGTTGATTACCGCAAACCCAGTATTTGCCCAATCAGGCGTTATATTAAATATTTGCTCATAAGCGCCGACGGCCCAATCATAACGAGAGTTGTCAATTCCCCATTCTTCAGCACCATGTCCAATGATGATTATGGTTTTTTCCGGTCTATAGCCAGAATCTATAATCGCCTTTCCGATAGAAAGAGCCATTGCCAATCCTGATGCATCGTCATGCCAAGCATGATAATATCCGTCAATATGTCCCATGAGAAAAATAATATCATCGGTTCTTCCCGGTATTACGCCGGCTATATTGTGGGACGTACCATCATGGATAACTTGTGCATCACAATCGATTGTAACTTCAATAGAACCCGTATCAGAATTCAAGATAAGTTCTTTTAAAATATCCGCATCATTTTTTGAAATTGAGAGGGCAGGTGCATAGGAGGGGCCGCAGGTATCTTGGCTTACGATTGTGTCACCATCTTTTTGACCATAGCTGTCATAGTTGGTTGCAATGATACATTTAGCGCCTTTTAGGTATGCTTGGTATGCAGGCCAGTTGATCCACCAATTGTTATTTTGGTCAATATCTACAAGAACAACTTTGTCGGTAGCATCAACCCCTTCATAATCAGCTGCCGTTCCTTCATTCAGGTAGATCATTTCAAAAGTTTCATTATCAGATATAAATGTAGTAGGATATGCACCGAGTGTTATTTTTCTTTTTTCACCGGATTGATCTGTATAATACAGATCGGATTTTGTCATAGACCAAGTATCGACTTCTGTTTCGTATACAGTAACTTTTTTCAGCCCAGCTTCTTTAAATCTCCCATACAGATAATATACTGCCTCATTTTCTCCGCTGGAACCTGCTAATCGGTACCCAAGCTCCGGATGGGTTCCGAAACTCGAGATGGCCGTCGCTGTTTCCACAGAAAAATCAATGTCAATTGCGTCATAGATAGCTTGTAGTTTAAGATCAATTGTGCTCACATGTTCATTTGGATTTATACAAGTTGCAGAACCAGAAAAAATAAGTAGAATAGAAAGGATTAGTATTAGTCTCCTTTTCATTTTAACGTAACCCCCTTTTTAAAATAATACAGAAAGGAATAACAAAAAATTTGCTGCTACATGCGGAACATTCTGAAATGAAATAATTTTCGGAAAAATTTTTATAAACAGACATTTCTAACTACAATGTTATCAATATGTGGAATTTTTGTCAAATATGAGTACTGACAATCTAGTGTAAAATTTCTGTAGAAAAGCATAAAATAAATATTCCAAAAATTTCATGTAACATTTTTGATGCCAATATCGTTTTTATTTATGCATACAAACAATTGAAAAGTGAGAGCGTATACAATACAAAATTGTAGAAGCTTATACAGCATTATTGCGAAGATATCAACAAATGCAATTGTGGGGGCAAAGGGTAGTTCATTTGGTCGTTCGAAGCAGGGCATTGCATTTGCTTATGGATACAGACAACGGCTTGGAAAGAAGGTGTAAAACTTGTGATAACAGCTGATGCGTATAGGAAGGCGAAAGAAGGGGATCCCAAAGCGATTGAAAAGCTATGCATAGCTACTTGGGAGCCTCTTTACCGCTTTGTTTATTATAAAGTGCAAAACCGAGAAGAAGCGGAGGATATTACTCAAGAAACATATGTCAAAACATTGAATTACTTACAAAAAAACAAAATTCCCCAAGAAAAATTCCTAAGTTTTATGAAGACAGTATCCCTAAATATCATACGGGATCGGTGGCGCAAAAAGAAACGCGGCGGGGGATTCCTGAATTTCCAGGAGATCAATCCGAAAGAAATGACCAGTGGGGATCAGCAAAATGAGGTAGCACAGCGGCTGCTGCTGGAGGCTGCACTTGCCAAGTTAAGCCGGGAGCAGCAAAATATTCTCCGGCTGCGGATTATTCAAGGCTATTCGGTAGCCGAAACTGCGAAGATTGTAGAGAAGACAGAAGGTGCGGTTCGCACAGCGCAATATCGGGCATTGCAAGCTTTGTCCCAAATTTTGGATGATAAAGATCTGCAAGAGAAATGATACGAAAAAAGGAGGGAAAATGTTGAATAGATATCATGAAGAAAAACTTTCTGACTATATCGATTCGTTAAATCATGAACGAGAGCCGGGGATTTCAGCAACCGATAATGATCCGGAACTGGAAAAGCTGATGGCAACAGCGCGTTTGGTCCGTACTTTGAGAGAACCTACACTGCCTGAAGAAGGGTACCCTCAAAGATTAGCCCAAACTGTAGCCGATAAAATCAAAAAAGAAAAGCAAGCCAACTTGAAGCAGCCGAAAAAGACTACACCGAAACCCATGAAAAAACGGATTTTACTGCCCATGGCAGCATTGGCAGCTAGTTTGCTCATGTTTGTATTGGCAAACTGGTTGGGCATATTGAAGCAGGATGTGATTTATGCGATGGAGAAGGCAGTTGCTCAATTGTCCAATTATCATGGTATCTTAGAGATACGCACAAAGAATGAAGCCGGTGAGGAATGGCTGGTACGCCAAGTAGAAGTCTGGTCTGAAGGGAACAAATACGCCATCAAGCAAGATGACGGCGCTTTTACAGTTAATAACGGGCAGCAAAAATGGCAGATTGATCATGAAAAAAAGGAAATCGCTTTGTTGCCGCTGCTGCCGGACTCAACCCGGAGTCGTTTTGACCTGCGGGATGAAGCCAAACGGGCAAAACAATATCCCCACAAGATTGTCGGTTCTGAGATGATTGCCGGCCGTCAAACAATCAAACTTGCAATTTCCCCGCCAGGAGGAATGGAATATCATCTATGGGTCGATAAGGAAAGTAATTTGCCCATTCAGCTGCAAACGGCTATGCAAAATGCGCTGCAAACCACATATACTTTTGTAAATTTTGAACCAAATATCGAGATAGATCCTCAACTATTTGCTTACCGGGTGCCTGAGGGATATCGGGTAGTAGAAAAGGATGCAGGCCAATTGGTAGCTACGATTGAAGAGGCAGCCGCCATCAGCGGATTTATGCCTTTGCTTCCGGAGCAAGCACCCATCCGTATATTTGCCTTTCAAGATAGAATTGTCTTAGATTATGAAGATACTACCATTCTGGAAACTATTCCTGAGGGGGATTTTAAACCGGCCCCAAATGCCTCTCTCGGTAGTGCAGCCGGCGAACCCCTTGAGATACTGCAGGAGCGATTACGATGGAGACAGGAGGGCATTGAGATCCAGGTTGAGGGGCCCCAGCGGATAGAACTAGCCAGTCAGATTGCAGCCGATCTTGCTATCCCGAATCCCGATCAAGATCTGATCAGCAAAGCCCAGGTTAAGGTTGTGGTAGATAAAGAGATTGTTGAAGCGGATCAAAAACAGGTGGATAGAGGAAGCAGTCCTTGGCAGTTGGATCCGTTGCAGGTGTCTCTCACTTTTGTGAACCTGAAAGTAACACCGGAAGGGATTCAAGGCGAGCCGGAAATCCCCATGTCGTCTTTTAAACTGGCAGCAAATAACGCTGCGGAAGCAGTTGTTGAGGTAGCGGAAGGTCCCATCAAGCGGGTTTATCTAAAGAGACTAATCCGGCAGGATGAAACAGGGATTTGGTCGGTGGTGGGGTACGATCCTCGTTAAGTTTGCTTTGAGCAAGGTAAGCATGGAATCAAGAAATATGATTTCCATCATAAATAAAAGAATTTTTCTGAGGAGGAGACAAGTATGAAAGCAAAAGCATTGATATGGATACTCATTTTATTATTAAGCATCTCTATCGTTGGTTGTACCGAAGCCTCGTCAAAGGCAGAAGGAGAACTCCAAAAGCCGGCTTCGGAAACCCAAAATAATGATGAGACGACGGTAAATGGTGTAGTTGAGAATTTCGGTAAGAAACTCCAAGCAGTTTCGCTTTTGGCACCGGAAGATGTATTAGAAAAGAGCATGCAGGAAAACTACGGCGAGCTTGTATCTCCGACACTGCTTGAACAGTGGCTCAAAGATCCTATAAATGCCCCTGGAAGGCTAACTTCAAGTCCATGGCCTGGCCGCATAGAAATTTTAAGCACTGAGAAAGTATCAGAAGAGGCATATGAAGTTAAAGGCGAAATCATTGAAATAGCAGACTTAGAAAAGAAAGAGATTGTTGCAAAGAGGCCAATTACTTTGAGAGTAGAAAAAATAGACGGAAAATGGCTGATTCATCATGCCAGCATCGGAGAGTATTAGGACATTCATTCAGCTACTTCAAAGTGAAATACGAAGATAGAAAGGCATAAGGGAATTATTCAAGCCTGACCCCGTTATTTGAAATCGATATTTTTTATGTTGGAAAAGTCGAGCATCCTTAAAGTAGCTTTGGTATGATGTAGATATGAAAGGAGGGAGACGATGCTAAAAGAATTAAATGATGTGATTGACTATATTGAAGATCATTTAACTGAGGATCTGACTCTTGAAACAATTTCTGAATATGCCGGGGTTTCTGATTATCACTTTAGAAAGATATTCTTTTATCTTTCGGGGATGACGCTTAGTGAATATATCAAAAACAGAAAATTGTCGGAAGCAAATAAAGATTTATTACTTGGAGAAAAAGTAACGGATGTTGCTTTTAAATATGGCTATCAGTCGGTAGACGGCTTTACTCGAGCATTTAAAAAATGGAGTGGTTTTTTGCCCTCGGAAGTTATAAAAAAAGGTATGAGCAAATCGTTTCCCAAACTTTCATTTGTCATAACCGTTAAGGGAGGAACTGCTATGGAATTTAGAATCGTAGACAAACCGGCCTTTAATTTAGTCGGCGTGAGCAAACGGGTTCCTATGCAATTTGAAGGGGTTAATCAGGAAATTGTAAAGCTTGCAGAAAGTATAACAGAGGAACAAAGAAAAGAAATGCATGCGCTTCAAAATATAGAACCTTATGAAATCATCAACGCTTCTTATGATGCTGACGCCAATTTTTTAAAAGAAGAAGGGTATTTGACTCATTTGATAGGCGTTTTAACCACTGAAAATCAAATCAGCGATCGATTAGATAAAGTAGCAGTGGAGGCTTGTACTTGGGCAGTATTTCCAAATGAAGGACCATTTCCTTCTACATTGCAAAACACAATGGCAAGAATATATTCAGAATGGCTTCCTTCTTCCAATTATGAAGTAATCAATGCTCCTTCTTTTTCTTTTACGAAAATGGATAAGCATAAAAAAGATTATGCTTATAGTGAAATTTGGATTCCCGTTCGGAAGAAATAAAAATTAATTTTACATTTTTATCAAATATCACCCAAAAGGGTGATGTTTTTTTGCTCATTAGATTTAATATACGATTGATGTACTATCGCTATTTGTATTCCTTGCGGATTGATTGTATTGCTTGTAAAACAAACTCAGAAGGCACCATGACATTCGTAAAATTTCTGAGTGAGGGTGAGGGGCATTGAGAAAAGATAGAAAAAAATTAATTACAATCGCATTCATTTTAATTCTTGCGCTTTTTGTTTCTTCTATAGTGAGTGGCTTTCCTGTAAACCTCCTCATCAAGGATAATTATGCTGAGGCCGGTAATACAACGAGTGTTGAAGGAGAGGTTTCTGCAATCGATGCGTATATTGAGGAAGGAAGAAAGCTGTTCGAATCGGGAAAATATCTTCAAGCTTTAGAGAAATACAACAAAGCTTTAGAACTCGCTCCAGAAGAAGCTTCCTTGTATCTGGAGCGGGGGAAAGTTTATCTAGCGTTTGAGAAGCTTGAAGATGCTTTGAAAGATTTTGGACAGGCGATCCGCCTGGATAAGAATTTAATTGAAGCTTATGCGATGCGGGGCAGTACTTACATTCTTTTAATGAATTGGGAGAAAGCTTTAGAAGATTTCAATACTGTTTTAGAAGTTGAGCCCGAAAATGTCACGGTTCTTGCTTTTCAAGCCCAAGCCAATCAAAGATTGGGTAATTTCACCAGAGCACTGAAAGACTGGGAAAAGGTAGAGCGCCTTACAGGCGGAAATGCTGAAATTCGTTATAATATGGGGAATATTTATTTTAGCATGGGGAATTTGGAGAAAGCGGTTGCTGAGTGGAACAAAGCAATTGCACTCGATCCGAAAAGACCGGATATATATATAAATCGAGGAATTGCCCAAAGCCAGAGAGGGAAATGGCAGGAGGCTTTAAGAGATTTTGAGAAGGCTTTAGCCCTAGGAGGGGATAAAGGGATCGTTTATAACAGTTTGGGACATATCCATTTCCAGTTAAAAAATTATCAAAAGGCGATTGATAATTATACAAAAGCCCTCAAATTTATTCCGGAAAACCCCCTAATTTATTTTAGCCGTGGAATCGCTTATCGCAACGTTGGGAATTCAGCAGCTGCGCTGGCTGATTTCCGGAAAGCGGTCCGCCTCAATGCAGATTTTCTTGAAGCATATGTCAATAAAGCCGGTGCCAACCTTTCCTTAGGGGATTATGAGGCGGTCATAAAAGATCTTTCAGAGATTATCAGAATAAATCCGGAAAGCATCTTGGCGTATTATAACCGGGGGAATATCTATTTTAGTAAGGGCGAATGGGAGAGTGCCATCGGGGAATGGTCACGAGCGATTGAACTGGATCCCAATCAGGCTGTACTGTACATCAACCGAGGAGTTGCCAATAGCAAATTAGGGAAATACAATGAAGCAATTGCAGATTTTGAAAAAGCTTTGGCCAACCATCCAAATGACGGAGCAACTTATAATCGGCTGGCCTATATTTATCATCTGCAGAAAAACTACTCTAAGGCTGCTGAAAATTATACGAAAGCATTAGCCTATATACAGAACGATCCCCAAATCTATTTTAATCGGGGAAATATTTATCGCTTATTGCAAAAACCTCAGGAAGCGATAAAGGATTTTGAACAGGCGATTCGCTTAAAACCCGATTTTGTAGAAACACTCAACAATCGAGGCAATCTTTACCTTTCTCTAAAAAAATACGATCAAGCTATCAGGGATTTTAGCCAGGTCATTGCAAAAGACCCAGACTATGTTCTTGCTTATTACAACAGGGCATTGGCCTATATCCAGAAAAAGGAGTATAAACTTGCTGAAAAAGATTTGACATTTGCTATTCAGCATGAACCGGAAATGGCGACAAGTTATCAACAGCGGGCTTCCGTTTATTTTAATCTTAAGGAATATGACAAAGCGATTAAAGATTGGACAACCTATCTGAAATTTAAGCCTGATGAGGCAAAAGTACACTATTCTATCGGTTTGTGCCATTTAATGCGAAAAGAGTATGATCAAGCGATAAAAGCTCTTACGAAAGCGATTCAGTTGGATAATCAGAATTATTCTGCCTACTATCAGCGAGGGAATGCCTATTTGTTGTTAGAAAAGTATGAAGAGGCTGCAGAGGATTATTCCCAGATGATAAAAATGCAAAAAAGCGGCTCAACAGACGGTTTAGATATTGCTTATTTTAATCGAGGAGTCTGTTACTTAAACCTTAAGAAAAATAAGCTTGCTATCGCTGATTTTCAAAAAGTGGTTTCCATTACAAATAATGAGCAACTTCTCAAAGAAGCGAAGAAGGCGATTGCAGCTCTATCCGGCAAAAATTAAAGTGTGTTGGGGGATGTGTTTCGTATGAAAGCGGATCGAAAAAAGTTAAAGGTGAGAAGGGGAAAAAAGCGAAGATTTTTTATCTGTCTGCCGGTCATCCTATTGGCCATCCTATGCATTTTTTCTTTTATTCCAACTTATGCAGAAAGTGGTATTTCGCAGGAGAGTACAAGCTCAACGGTTTCGAGTGATACGTCATCTGATGCATCCTCAAGCAATGCATCTTCTAGTGATGCGTCATCAAGCACTTCCCAGAGTACGGCTGGCGGTTCTTCAAATGCAAGTAGCGACTCCGGTAATACAGGTGAAACGGAAAGCACAGCTTCAGAACATGTTCAAAATTCATCCGTAGAAAATGAACAAACTTCAACGGACACGGAATCAGATGATGCGGATGCAGAAGATGAAGGAAGCGAATGCACTTCCGAAAACTCTGGCAATTCTGATGACGATTCTACGGACGGAGAAGACGGTGCTCATGAAGAAAATGATTCAGAGGATGAAGAAAACAGTGAAGATAGTGTGGAAGAGGAAGGCGATACAGACGCGACTTCTCCGGAAAACGGCAATGAAAAAAACAGCGAAGAAGATGTCAATGATGGGGAAACTGATTTAGAAGATGAAGAAAACATCGAAGATGGTACAGAGAAGGAAGAAGATGCAGACGCAACTTCCCCGGAAAACAATGAAGAAGAAAATGCAGAAGAAGATGTCGCTAATGGAGAAGATTTAGAAGATGGAGAAAATATCGAAGATGGTACAGAGGAGGAAGAAGATGCAGACGCAACCTCCCTGAAAAACAATGAAGAAGAAAACGGAGAAGAAAATGTGAATGATGAAGGAAATGAAGAAGACATCGCTGATGGAGAAGAGGATGTTGCTGATGAAGAAGATTTAGAAAATGAAGAAAACATCGAAGAGGGTATAGAGAATCATGAAGGAGCACCATCCGAAGAAAAGATAGATGAAGAAGCGGATCCTGAAGCATTGACCGAAGAACAGGAAATGCAAGAGGAAATGGCTGATGTTGAAAATCTGATCAAAGAAATTACGGTAGCTGCCGGCCAATCTATCCAGGCTGCTATCAATGAAGCGAAATTCCATACCGAAATTGGAAATATTATCATCTATGTTGAAAGCGGAGAATATATAGAAAATCTGATTATCGAAGGGATCAATGACTTAGAAATTCGCGCTGTAAAAAACAACGATAATGGTGAAGAAAGTGGAAATACCGGCGCTGCCGTTATAAACGGCACCATAACCATTAAAGATATTGTGAACTTAATTATCGAAGGATTCAAAATTACAGAACAAATTACCATTCAAGACTCACAAAATATCACCATTGATGGAAGCGACGAAGATGATGACTATGATATTTTATTGCAGGACTTGGTGAACGGTTTAGCAGTCAATGGCGGCAGAGGGAATGACAAGATAAGAATATCGGGGAAGGTCCGAAAGAGACAGAATAAAGATGATGACGGCGATAAGGATTCCCCGGGCAAGGGCAGTATCCATGAGGGGATGCCGATTATTGTCAGAGGAGGCAGTGGCGATGACCACTTAATCATAGATTTTAGCCGAGGCAATCCGATTTCTCAAGCTGGACTTATCTATGACGGTTGCGAAGATTATGATGTTATATCCATTAAAGGAGGCTCATTCAATAAGGTCGAATACAATGCGATTAATGAACACTCGGGAGATATTGATTTGGATGGTTCCTTAATCAGTTATAGCAATATCGAACCTATCTATGATTTTAATGAAGCAGAAAATCTTACAATAAACAGTGCGGGCGGATCCGCCGATGAAACCATTGCCATCGAATATGCAGGTGTAGTCGTGGATCCGGATACATCCGCAAGTTATGAAGCGATTAAAATCGAAAGCGATACTTTTGAAACGATTTATTTCGCCAATGCAAAAAATGTCACGATTGATGCCCTCGGCGGCGATGACATTATCAACATAAATCTGACTCAACCTTCTGCAGGCTTGAAGTCCTTGACCGTTCAAGGCGGGGATGGCATCGACGAGATTCGGATAATAAAAGCCCTCCTTGAAGGAATCGACCTGGACTTCCGTGCGGAAGATATCATCGTGGGAAGCGGTGGAGAGAGAGCTGTCGTAAAGGGAAATCGTATCCGATTCATCGCAGAATCAGAATATAAAGGAATTCTTCCTATTAAAGTTTCTGCTATTATCAAATTGGAGAATGCAGAAATTACAGCGGCGGATCAACTGTTCATAAAGGCCTTAAGTGTACAGGAACCCGGAATCATTGAGGGGATTCTGGAAATTAAGGATACGATAGCAGAGGTGCTCATCAAAGATACGGTATTAGATGTTGGAGAACTCATCATCATTGCTGAATCCGGTCTCCATTTAACTCCGGATGACTTTTTCGATTCTATCCTGGAAACCCCGACGGTTATCGCAAATGTTCGTGCTTGCGTAATCATTGATGGGAACTCCAGAATACATTCAGGAGGAGATATCCATCTAAAAGCAAGCTCCGATGTAGAAACGGCTTCTATCGTGAATTTTAAAGGAATTGTCGGCACAGGAGCTTTTGCGATATCCGTTGTCAATAGCACTGCAGAAGCGCTTTTGAGAGGAAATACGATCCTTTCTGCAGACGGTAAAGTCGTGATTGCGGCGGAAAATAGCACACAGGTGGATACAATCGCAGACGGTTCTGCCTTCAGTGAAGGAGCGGGGGGAGTCCCTTGTGTGGCAATTTCAGTTGTGACAGCGGACACAAGGGCAGGAATTTACGAGAACGCTTCTGTTGAAAGAAGCTCCGGAATTGAGATTCATGCCAATTCCAGGAATCATATGAATACGGCTGCCCAAGCAGCGGTGGACGGATCGGATGAAACGGTTGAGGCAATTATCGAATTTATTTTGGAAGAAATTTTGGCTGACGCTTCTGATGAGGTAAAAGAAAAGCTACAAAATGAAATATGCGCTGTCCTTGATAAAATTGGCGAGGCAGTCAAAAAAGAAGGAGAAGGGAATAACGAAAAAGGCTCTGCGATTCAGGCAGCAGGGGCGTTGGCTTACGGCTATGTGGCAAATACCACAGAAGCGGCGATTGCCAGCAAAAATTTGGTTCAATCTGATGGAACGATCGATGTTATATCGAAAGCCCTTACCAATACTTCTGTCCTGGCGAGCGGTATCACGAGCGGAGGAAAAGTTGGTGTTGGGGCTGGCATTTCCATTTTAAACGGATTCCATACCCATAAGGCTTTTATTGGAGATGAAAGCAAAATAAATGCTTATGAACTAAACATTGCAGCTCTGTGTGAAGATTATGATCCGGAAGATCCGGAGCAAGTCGATAGGATTAATGATTACATTGTCAAAGCCTATGCCGGCCAAAGTGCAGGGGATGGCGGCGTAGGAGTTGGCGGTGCTATCGCATTCAATCTGCTTGTCAGCAGTACCGAGGCCTATATCGGCAAAGGTGCTGAAATCACATTAAATGGCGGCAATATTTCTATCCAATCGACGAATGCAAATCGTATCGAAACGATTGCCGATGCTGTTCCGGATGAGGATGAAAAAACGCTGGTAGGCTCCTTCTTTGATCTCTATAAAACGAGTCAAGGCGGCGGAGATGACGATGACGACGAAGGAGCGGCAGTCGGAGTAGGAGCAGCGATGGCAATCACCATAGCCGACATTAAGAATCGTGCTTATATCGCTGATGAAGTGATGCTGAATGATGTGCAGGATGTGGATATGATTTCCGATTTATTCAATGAAATCGATACCGATGGCGCTGCCGGGGCTGAAGGCGGCGTATCTGCTGTTCCCGTATTTGCTTTAACATTATTATTCTCTACTGCTGCTGCGCAGGTTGGCGGAGACGCCAATCCTGTCAATCCTATCCAAGTCGGAGGAAATGTAAACGTAGTGGCTACCCATACGAACAGGGTGAGTACCAGAGCCAGCGGAAAAGCAGCCGGTAAAAAAGTAGGGGTCGGAGCATCGGTCGCATTAACCATTGTGGTAGACCGCACGATTGCTACGACTTCCCGTAAAATCAATGCCGGTGGTTCCGTAAGCTTTAAGGCGAAAGGCGTGTCTCAAAGCAGCAGTACAGCGGAAGCAGGAGCCAATGGTGGAGAAGAGGAGGAAGAAGAGGAAGAGGATGGTGACGGAGATCCCGAAACGGGAGGCATCGATGAGCTTCTGATCAAATATTTGGGATTGCTGAATAATCTTCAAAAGGTGCAAAATAACATCGACGGCAAAACCGTTCCAAAAGCTGAGACCAGTGAAGGAAAAGTAAATGTTGCGGGAGCTGTAGCCGTCAATGTTGTCGATTCCATCACAGAGGCATTTATCCCGGACAATGGGAAAATCAATGCAGGCGGCAGGGTAACGCTGGAAGCAAGCAATAATGTTGATTCCCAAGCTGTCGCTGACAGCAGCGCAGTAGACAGTGAAATAGGGGTGGGCGTTGCTGTAGCCATCAATGCAGCTACCGTCTTCAATCAAGCATATATTGGCAAAAATGCGGAAATCACTGCCGGAGAATTGATCATTACAGCCGGTATGACAGAAATCACCGCCGATGATGATTCGGAAGAAAAAGACAACGAAAATGCATTTGGAGCAGAATCCACCTCAGGAGCAGGTTCAGGGAATGTGGGAGTGGCTGGATCAGTAGCCATTAATGTGGTTAGCAACGAGGCGAAAGCCTATATTGGAGAAGGCAGCAAAATCACGATAAACAATGGCAATGTTCAAATCCGTGCAGAAAGCAATTCCTCCAATTCTGTCAATGCCGGAGTTTCCATGGAAATGGAAGGCGAGGATGCCGTAGTCGGTGTTGGCGCATCCTTTGCATCAAATATCGTCAGCAATAGGGTAATCGCTTATTTAGCAGAGAATGCATGGATAAACGGTGCTGCAGATTTCGATTTGTCTGCGCAATTGGAAGGCAATGTGGAAACCAAGGCGATGGCAGGAGCGGATCCTTTTACGGATATTTTAGGGAAGGAACCCTCTTCTGATTCTAAATTTGCCTTGGATGCAGCGGTTGCTCTCACGGCAGTTTCTAATGAAGTGCGGGCTTATACTGCGGAAGGCAGCAATCTAAGCACTTCAGGCAGAGGGGATTTGTCCGCAGAGAGTACAAGCTCAACCCTTACAAAAGCGGAAGGCAATGCTTCGGGGCATGTGGCCGTTGGTGCGTCATTGGCCTTAAACATCATCGATTCTGCTGTGGAAGCAGCGATAAAAGGAAATGCTCAAATAGGCGACTCCCTAAGCGTTGTAGCGACAACGGATAGCCGAGATGATGTTTATGCCTATGCGACAGCCCGAGGTTTGAAAATTGAACGTTATCTGAATAAATTTAAAGTCACCTATGATGATATCATCAATGGAAAATACGGAACTGATGAACAGAAAAAGCCTAAGAGCGCAGAAACATTGCAGAATCAAAATGCCAAAACGGCTGAAACACAACAGAGCGGAAAGCAGCAAAAAGATGTAAGCGTTGCTGCTGCAGTAGGCGTTAATGTCATTTCCCATGAAACATTGGCTTATACAGGCAGTGGTTTGGTCACGGTAGGTGGAGATATCGCTATTCATGCTACGAACAACAGCAATTTCAAGACGATTGGGTCTGGAGCTGCCGTAACGGATGGCAGCAGCATTGCCGTGGGGGTGGCCATCAGCAATATATCGAATGACACGAAAGCATATATCGGCTCAACGAAAGGCAATCGCCCGGATAAAACTTATCACATTGAAGTAAAAGCGATATCTACCGTAAATGGTTCCGATGATTACAAAAACGAACCGACAACGGTAGCCATTGCCGGGGCAGCTTCTGGTACGAACGGCAATATAGGAGCTGCGGGTGCTTTGGCGATCATCGTATCGAATATCAATACGCAGGCATTTGTTGCGCCAAATAGCCAAATTCTCAATGGGGGAGATATTTCTATCATTGCTCAGGAAAACAACAGGCTTGTTGCGGATGCCTTTGCAGCCGAAGTGACTGTCAACCAGCAGAGCAAGCTTGGGGTAGGGGCAGCTTTTGCCATTATCTACTCAAACAACAGGGTCAATGCATATATTGGCAGCAATAGCGATGTAGAGGGGAATTCCCTCACCATCGATGCTTCCTCCGATTCATTGATAAGAAGCATATCGGCAGGCGGTGGATTTTCTAAAAATGCTGTCAACGGTTCCGTCAGCGTGAACGTTGTCAGCAATGAAATCACGGCTTATATATTGGGTTCAGAAGTGATCATGGATTCGGATATCCTTATTTCAGCGGTAGACAGAACGGAAATCGGTGCCATCGCCGGTGCTGTAAGCGCAGCAAAGGAAAATGCGGTAGGGGTATCGGTTGCCGTAAATACCATTGGAGGCTCTTTCTTCGATAGCATTCAACCCCATCGGGTATATGCATATATCAAAGACTCAAAAGTAGTATCGGAAAAGGGCTCCATCGCTTTGGAGGCGGTTTCCAACGCCATCATTAAGAGCATCAGTGCAGCCGGTAGCTTTAGCGGAAAAGTTGCTGTAAACGGTTCGGTTTCTTTCAACTGGATCAATACGGATATTGCTGCATTTATTGAGGATTGTGACAGCGCAGACGGAAGCAAATCTGTTTCTGCTTTCGGAGATATTGATATCCATGCGGCAGATCATTCTGCTATCAGCGCTATTTCCGGAAATATATCCGGATCAGGAAAAGGAAGCGTTGGGGCTGCTATCGCCATTACCCTCATTGGTGACGGTACGATTGCTGGATTTGATCCCTTTAACAATGTGGTGATGGATGAACAAGACTGGATCCTTGACTCTGAAGAGGAAGATATGCCAGAGGAAGCTTATGCATATCCACAGCCGGTTTACACAGGATCGGGAATGGTACGGGCTTATATTGCCAATTCCAATGTGGAATCACTCAACGGCTCCATTCATTTGAAAGCCACTTCCAATCCTGTCCTATTCAATATTGCGGCGGGAGCGGCTGCCGGCGGCAACGCAGGCGTTCAGGGTTCTGTATCCATCAATTATATCAACAGTCAAGTGGCTGCGAAAATTATCAATTCAAAAGTAACTGCCCATGGCGATATCATTTTAGAAGCCCTTGCACAAAAAAGGGATTCTGCACCGAAAGGGGCATTGCAACCGGAATCCGATGATACACCTGTCCATTCATTCGGAGAGGAAGAGCCTGTGGCTCTGACTTCGGTACAGGCTTATGCGGGTGCAATCGGTGCCGGAAGCAAAGCCGGAATTGGTGCTGTGCTTGCGGTAAACTATATTACCGATCATTATGAAGCCGGTATCGTTGATTCCAATGTTGTTTCGAATAATGGAAACATCATATTGAAGGCCCTGTCCAATACGGGAATTACTACAGGCAGCGCTGCTCTGGCAGGCAGCGGCAAGCTTGCCTTTGCCGGTTCTGTTTCCATCAACTTGATTCAAAATGAAGTGAGAAGCTTTATCCATAACAGCGTCGTTTATTCAGGCAATTCAGATAGCACTGTTATCAATGGAAATTATCCGGGAATTACCGTGATTGCCGGGGACAATTCCAATATCCTGTCCATTTCCGGTCAGGTGAATATTTCCGGCAAGGCAGGCATCGGTGCGGCTTCTGCCTATAATGAGATTGCAAATGAAATGGAAGCGTATATCGACGGAAATTCTCATGTAACGACATTATCTTATGTGACCGTCGGGGCGAATTCGGATTCGGAGATTCTGACATTTGCAGTAGGCGGAGGTTTTGGCGGAAAGGTTTCAGGGAATGGCTCCATTGCCATCAATACCATTTTGAATGATATCCGTGCATATATTAAGGGCTCTGTGGTTGTGGCCAAATATGATATTTCTCTGAATGCCGCTGACCGATCCCAAATCGGTGCTATTGCAGGCGCTTTAGGAATATCCGGTACGGCAGCGGTCGGCGGGTCTGTGGCAATCAATTTCATTGGCGGTGCCAATGCTTCTTCTCCTCAGAAGGTACTGGCTTATATCGAAAACTCCAGGGTCGTTTCTGAGCTTGGAAATATTGCTATAAAAGCCTTGTCCGATGCAGTTATTAAGAGCATCAGCGCTACAGGAGGTTTTTCCGGAAAGGTAGCGGTGAACGGTTCTGTTTCTATTAATTGGATTTACACCGATATTGCAGCTTATATCGAAAATTGTATCGGTGGTGATAAGCTCGTAAAGGCCAAGGGAGATATTTTGATTGATGCTGTGGACAACAGGGCTGTCAGCGTTATCGCCGGGGATATGTCCGGAGGAGGCATGCTGGGTGCCGGTGCATCCATCGCCATTGTATTGATTGGTGCCAGCGGAGAAAGCTTTGAAGAATTTATAAACGGATTGCTTTTCAATGAAGTATTTGCTGAAGGGGAATACCCTTATGATGAAAATTCCTTTGAAGATGGATATACAGGAAATTACGAGGGCGGCGTATCGGATAGCGACTATGCATATCCGGAGCCGGGCTTTAAAGATACCGGCAAGGTCAGAGCATATATATTCAACTCCGAAGTTGTATCGGAAGAAGGCTCTGTAAGGCTTACTTCTACCGGAAACTCCATTATCTTCAGCATCAGTGCCGGTTTTGCAGTGGGAGGCAAAGGGGGGGCCTACAGAGGTTCCCTCTCCGTGAACTACATCAACAATGAATTGCTGTCCCTCATAAAGGATTCCGTTGTAAATGCAGGGGGCGATGTTTCCCTTATTGCTGCTACAATTGAAAGAAACTGGATACCAAAAGGAGCTCTCCAAATCGAATGGGACAGCACACCGGCAAATTTCTTTGACGGAGGACAGAAGTTTGAAGAAGGGGATAACCAGGTAGAAACGAAACCGAAGAGCCCTGAGCGCCTGACTTCTATCCAGGCCATCGCCGGAGGCGTTTCCGGTGGGCTCAATGTGGGTCTGGGAGCCGCACTGGCTGTGAACCATATCCAAAACAATTATTCTGCCGGTATTGTGAACTCCACCGTCACCGCAGGTGGGGATGTGGAACTCATTTCTGAATGCAGATCGGGAATAGAAACGGTTTCCGGTGCAATTGCATTTGCTGCCGGACCAAATTCCTTCCTATTTGCAGCAGCCGGATCCCTTTCGCTAAATTCGATCCATAGTATTGTTGTAAGTTATATTGAGAACAGCACGATAGAAGCAGCAAATATTCTCGTTATTGCAAAGGATGATTCCTTCATCAATTCCGTTTCTGGTCAAGTCGGAATTTCCGGAGGAATTATCATGGCAGGGCCTGTACCTATGCCGACCGGAGCTGCATTTGGTGTTGCTGCAGCACATAACAATATTATCAGCATCGTTCTGGCCTATATCGATGACAGCACAGTAGCCAGCAGCGGAAACGTGGAGGTTCATGCTGTTTCGGATGCCCAAATCAGTACCATTGCTGCCGGAGGCAGCATGAGCGTCTGGGCAGGGGTATCGGGAACAGTGGCCGTCAATATTATCGAAGGCAATGTAGAAGCATATATTGCGGACAGCACCGTTTTTGCCGATAACAATATCTATATCCTTGCTGATTCTGAAAGCGCGATTGAAAGCTACGGCGGTGCGCTGGGAGGCGGATTGATTGGCGCAGGGGCTGCTGTAGTCGTTAACATCATTGAATATGTTACAAGGGCATATATCAGCGGCTCTGACATCACTGCAAGGGGCAGCGGAGCTGCAATCCCAATTTTGAGGCAGGATGCCAACGGCAATATCCAGAATGAATACGCCAATGGCTTGATCATCATTGCCCATAATCGAAACGGCGTGACGATATATACCGGCTCTTTAGGAATTGGAGGTCTTGGCATCAGCGGTGAAGTTTCGGCCAGCTCCTTTAAAAATAGAACAGAAGCGTATATTATCGATTCCAATATCAACGCTGTAGATGACTGGGGTAAGAAAGTCATTGTCAGAGCTTATCAAAATACGGGAGTAGTGGTTTACGCAGGGTCGGCAGCCGTAGGAGGTGTTGCATTAAGCGGTACTGTCAATGCCATTGATGTGAAGAATATTACCAGGGCCTATATCGATCAAAATTCTGTCGTATATGCCCTTGAGGGGATAGAGATTTGGGCTCAAACAAATTATGGGCCACTGCATACAGACAAACCGGGGTTGATTATCGCAGGTGCTTCCATTGGTGTCTCCGGAGCTCTTGCAGGGGCTGTGTCCGTTGTCATGATGCAAAATATCAATGAGGCATTTGTAATGAATTCTGATCTTTACAGTCAAGGATTCATCACCATCCTATCGGTCCACAATGTGAAGTTAAAGGATATCACTGCGGCAGCGGCTGCCGATGCGTTTGCCGGAACCGGTGGAAGCGTATTTGTAAATTCATTGGAGAATTTGGTACGTGCATTCGTGGAATCTGCAAATCTAAATGCCGTCGGTGCCATTGAAGTCATTGCCAAATCACGGGATGATATTGATTTGGTAGTGG
>JAMNXX010000056.1 GCA_023623095.1 Bacillota bacterium
GTTTTCGATCAGCCACAGCGCGCGATCACTCCAGGACAAGCAGTTGTATTTTATTTAGGGGATATTTTGGTAGGCGGAGGAATTATTGCAAAAAGAATAAAATAATTGAAATGCATCGAAAGATGCATTTTTTTTAATAAAAATGACACTCTAAATATAAGCTGCGTTTTAAAAATTGAATATAGATAAACCAGAAAGGAGCATTATCGATATGATGCAAAATCGATTCATATCTGGAATGATTGCAGGCGGAATGCTCGGAGCGACTACAAGCATGTTTTTGAACGGAAGGATGAATGGTCGAAACAAGAGAAAATTGATGAAAAGAAGCAAAAATATCATAAGAGGAATTGCTTCATTCATGAATATTTTTTCATAGATATTTTATAACTTTTTATCGCCCTCTTTAAGAGGGCGATAGAAATTGTTAGCCATCAAATTCATTTAATAGAAAGGATGCTTTCATGAATGGCAGCTTTGATATTCTTCAGCTTATTTCCTCAAAACCAATACTTTATTTTCTGATCCTTACATTTATTATCACAAATATTTTTATTTTAGTTCTTTTGGGAGGGTTAAATTATTATCTCATTCATATTGGAAACCGTTATGTAGAAAGCACAAAAAAAATAGAATTGAGAAAAAAATATGTAAAATATTTTTTTCTAATGATCGGCGTTTTTTTGCTTTTTAGCATCATCTATCATTTTAGAAATACATTATGGAGTTTTTTTTCTCCTGTTATATGGGCTGCATTGTTAGCATATTTGCTAAATCCTATTACGGATTTTATTCAAAAAAAATTGAATATATCAGCCGGGTGGAGTGTCATTATTTTGTACATTGTTATTTTTTTTATGTTCATATTTTTTTCAATCACTGCGGCACCTCAATTTGCAAAAGAGATAAGAAATCTAATCAAATTACTTCCTCAGTATACAAATCAAGCAAATCAAATATTAAATGAGATATACATAAATATAGAGAAGATAGATAAATTTTCTCCTCAGTTAACAACTGTAAAAGAAATGATTATTGAAAATATTAGCATGTTAGAATATTATATCTTAAGCAGCATTGCAAAAATTACAGAAACAATATTTGGCCTTTTTTCCCGCATATTTACTTTCATTCTTGTTCCTATTTTTACTTTTTACTTTTTAAAAGATAAAATTCTTATTAAAGAGAAGATTCAGCGTCTCATTCCTATAAGCATTCGTCAACAAACAATTGAACTTTTTAGAGATATTCATGTATTGCTAAATAAATTTATCCGCGGACAATTGACGGTAGCAACGATTGTTGCTATTCTAAGTGCAGTTGCTTTAGCTGTTTTTCAGGTAAATTTCGCCATCTTATTAGGAGTTGTTGCAGGGATTTTTAATATCATACCGTATTTTGGGCCAATTATTGGAGCAATTCCAGCAATGATAATTGCATTTTTGGATCATCCTTTAAAAGCACTCTGGGTCGCAATTGCGTTTACGATTATACAACAAGTGGAGAGTAATATCATCACCCCTAAAATAGTAGGAGAAAGTGTAGGGCTCCATCCGGTCATTGTTGTTCTTGTTCTTTTGGCAGGTGGAAGATGGTTTGGAATCATGGGAATGATTCTCGCAGTGCCTTTTGCTGCAAGTATACGGATTGTATTAAAACATTTGATTATTTTTATTTCAAAGCTGCGTTAAAAAGAATATATTTGGGGATACTCACACTGAATGTTTCTCTTAAAGTTTTACATGATCAATTGACAAACAATACTAATTTCTATATAATCTATTAGGCAAGTACGAAAAAGAGAAGAGTGCAGAAAATTAAAATATCTGGGTAGTGAAATTCATTAAAAAGCCTTGAATTTAATAAATCTTCTGAATAAAATAGTATTGCGAAGAGCACTCTTGTCCCTTAAGGGGGACGAGAGTTTATTTTTACAGAAAAGGAAGGTATGGAGGGCGATGTCGTTGCATAAAATAAGCTTAAATGAAATTAGAAAGCAGTTTTTGCAATTTTTTAAAGAAAAAGATCATTTTATAAGACATAGTTATTCCTTGATTCCTGAAAAAGATAAAAGTTTGCTTCTGATAAATTCGGGGATGGCACCTTTAAAGCCTTATTATATGGGGATTGAAACACCTCCTAAAACAAGAATGGCAACATGCCAGAAATGTATTCGAACAGGAGATATTGATAATGTTGGAAAAACAGCAAGACATGGAACTTTTTTTGAAATGTTAGGAAATTTTTCTTTCGGTGATTATTTCAAAAAGGAATCGATACAATGGGGCTGGGAATTTATAACTGAACATTTAAAACTGCCTATTGACAGATTGTGGGTAAGCGTTTATGAAAAAGATGATGAGGCTTATGAAATTTGGAATCAAATCATTGGTTTACCAGCGGAAAGGATCGTTCGATTAGGAAAAGAAGATAATTTCTGGGAAATCGGAATCGGCCCTTGTGGTCCTTGTTCAGAAATCTATTTTGATCGTGGGGAAAAATACGGTTGTATGAATCCTGACTGCAAGCCCGGATGTGATTGTGATCGATATGTAGAATTTTGGAATCATGTTTTTACACAATTCAATAAAGATAAAGAAGGAAATTATACACCATTGCCAAAGCCGAATATTGATACGGGGATGGGATTAGAAAGAATCGCGTGTATTATGCAAGAAGTGGATTCTATTTTCGAAGTAGATACCATTCGTTATATCTTAGATAAAGTAGCTTCTATGGCAGGAAAAACCTATGGCCAAAATGAAAAAATAGATTTATCCATGAGGATCATCACAGATCATATCCGTTCGATTGTTTTTATGGTAGGAGATGGAATCCTTCCAAGTAATGAAGGTAGAGGATACGTATTGAGAAGACTTCTAAGGCGTGCTGTTCGCCATGGTAAACTTATCGACATTCAAAGAAATTTTTTAGCTGAACTCTCTGATGCAGTAATTGAAATGTCTAAAGATGCATATCCTGAACTTTTAGATAGAAAAGATTATATCCAAAAAATCATCTCTCTTGAAGAAGAGCGTTTCCAAGAAACACTTGATCAAGGAAATCAAATTTTAAAAGACTACATTCTGCATTTGAAACAAGAAGGACAAACGGTGCTTTCCGGAGAAAGAGCGTTTAAGCTTTATGATACATTTGGATTTCCATTAGAATTAACGAAAGAAATCCTTCAAGAAGAAAAAATGACCATCGATGAAGAAGGCTTTAAAAAAGAAATGGAAAAACAGAGGGAAAGAGCAAGGACTGCCCGAAATGATGAAACAGAACAGGGCTGGAAAAAAGATATATACGCAAAACTAGATAAAAATATTAATTCTCAATTCCAAGGTTATGAACAATATGAATTATCCTCACAAATCTTAGCGATTGTAAAAGATTCCGAAATCGTAAATCATGCAGAAGAAGGGGATTCCGTCATCATTATACTAAAAGAGACTCCTTTTTATCCCGAAGGGGGAGGGCAAGTAGGAGACAAAGGAATTCTTGTTAATGAATCTTGCAAAATTCAAATATCGGATTGTAAAAGGGTAGATAAAAAGATATTACATTTCGGAAAAGTGATAGAAGGTACAATTCGTAAAAATATGATGATTCAAGCTATAATTGATAGAAACAATAGGCTGGATACTGCCAGAAACCACACTGCTACTCACTTGCTCCACAAAGTATTGAAGGAAGTTTTGGGAGCTCATGTGGAACAGTCAGGTTCCCTTGTAACATCTGAACGATTGCGATTTGATTTTTCGCATTTTCAA
>JAMNXX010000027.1 GCA_023623095.1 Bacillota bacterium
TTGGTTTTCTCTTTTTTTCTTCTCTTTCAGCCATTTTGAAATTTCTTTTTCGATGTCCTGTATATCTACCAGCTTTCGGTCGTAAAATTTGCTTCTCATCTCATCGAGCTGCTTGATAGCATTTCTCCTCAATTGGTTCAGTTTACCTACCGGAACCAATAATCCTTCTTCCCATTGAATATCTAAAGCCTCTAACCGGTATGGCGTATTTCCCATCTTCTCGAGCTGTTCTTGGATCCTTTCTTTTGAGATAGGAGCTTGTACCGCCTCCACCGGAATAAAGTCCCCTATTTCTCTTACAAAGTTTCCGCGATCATCCCAAAGCAGTAATTCTATTTCGCTGCCCAATTTTCCATGAAATTGTCCGTATATCGGTATTTTTTTATTTTCTTTATCATAACTGGATCGGACTCGATGGAGGAGTTGCACATCGGATGTCTTATAGACAGGGGCATCTTTTTTCACCGGAAATTTAAAAAATACCTCCACGCTGTCTCCCTTATAAGCATGGTCAACTTTTTTCCCCTGCAACCAGATGTTGTCAACCGTACCTCCGTGAGTCTGGCCTTTCTCCAATTCGATTTCTATCCCATCGCCTTTCGACAATATATCTTCCAGCCGGATTTGAACGAGCTGTTTTCTTTTATCATAATCAAGAACACTTCCGATTTTTCTTCCTCGATTGCTAGGCTTGGAGAAACTCATCCATTCCCTTCCTTGCTCTCCGAATAAATAGCCTCTCGTAAATCCTCTGTTGAATATCTGTTCCAAGTCCTTAAGCATATTTTCATCGAATGGATTTCGCACCGATTTGCTGAAACAGGCATCCAGCATTCTCCTATATGCATTGGTCACAACCGCCACGTATTCCGGTCGTTTCATTCTGCCTTCAATCTTTAAAGAATCAACCCCTATACGAATGATTTCATTTAAATCCTGAATGGTATTTAAATCCCGGGGGCTTAACAGATACTTTCCAAAGGAATGCTTGATCTCTTTTTTGCTCTCGAATTCGACCAAATCATATGGCATCCTGCAGGGCTGTGCACATCTGCCGCGATTTCCACTCCGTCCCCCAATCATACTGCTCATCATGCATTGACCCGAATAAGATACGCAGAGAGCTCCATGTATGAACACTTCGATATCGATATCTGTATTTTTTGAGATGCTCAAAATTTCCTCTTTTTCCATCTCCCTTGCCAACACAACTCTCTGGATTCCCATCTCCTCCAAAAACTTCGCTCCTTCCAAATTGTGTACGGTCATTTGCGTGCTGGCGTGGATAGGAAGATTCGGGAAAAATTTTCTTATCATCTTTGCAGCACCGATATCTTGTACGATCACTGCATCTACACCAATATTGTATAAAAATGAAATATATGGACTCAACTTTTCCATTTCATGATTAGACAGAAGCGTGTTTATCGTAACAAATACTTTGACATCCCGTATATGGCAATATCGTACTGCTTCCATTAACTCTTTTTCGTCAAAATTATTTGCATATTGGCGGGCACTAAACAGCTTCCCTCCCAAATAAACCGCATCTGCACCATTTTGTACGGCTGCTTTTAATGCTTCCCAGCTTCCCGCAGGCGCTAATAATTCTATATTTTTCAAAATCTTTTCACCCACCCTTGTCTTTTAAGACTTTCAACTTCCATTTCAACTTGTATAGGAGAAACGATAGACAAAGAAAAAGTAGCAATATTATTATATCACTACTTCTTTCTCCTCATTACAGAATAAAAATTATGTACTTTTCTCTTCATCGAAAGCCTCAATAAATGCCTCCAGTTCGTTTTTTACCTGATTATATTTGTTTTGGATATCTGTCAGTTTACTTTGTAACTTTCTGTTTGTTTGCCTTGATTCTTGCAATTCGATATCTTTTAATTGCAGTTTTTCCTCTAACTGCTTTATTGTTTCCATAAATTGTTTTGTATTCTTGTTTTCATCTAAAATCTGTTTATTTTCTTCCTCCATGCGTTGAATTATTTCTTTGTATGCAGCTTCTTTCATTTCAAATTCTTGAATGGTTGCAGCCAATTGATTGCGAGTTCGCTCTAGCTCCTGCAATGGTTCCATCGCAGCCTCCTCTAGCTCTTCTAATCGCTTCCGGGTTTGTTCGAGCTCTTCTAGCGGCTTTTGAGACTCCTCTTGTACCCTTTCAAGCTCGCTTTGCATTTTCAGATATTCATCTGCTATATTTAAAGCAGTGAGCACTGCTATCATGGACGTGCTCAGTTTCCTGCTTTTTTCTGCAATATGTGTCATCTTTTCATCAACATAATTCGCAACCTTCAGCATATATTCTTTCGACTCATTTCCTGTCATGGTATATTCCTGATGATATATGCGAACCGATACTTTATTTCTATTGCTCATCCATCTCTCTCCTTTAAATATGGAGTTGTTTTCATAAGATAAATAATTCTCGAAAAATGTAAATTTTCCTGCTTTGCAAGGATAAATTTGTTTTCATCGTGGAGCACTACCTATATTATATAGTACATCGTTCAGAAATACTACTTATATCCGATATATTACCAAAACATTCAGAAAAATATTTTTTATGTCGGTTTCCTACATCTCTTCCGGTAGCCTTCATGCTATAAGCACCCAAATGTGCAGTCCCTCTTTCTGTATCGAATTGATTTTATAAATAAAGAACTTCACCTTGATAAACAAGGTGAAGTTCATAAGCAATTTTATTCTCTTAGATGTGCATTTAGCTTTTTCTCCAATTCTTGAATGATTTTATGATGGATAGAGGAAACTTCATCATCTGTCAACGTTCGATCTTCTGCTCGATATGTGAGCGAATACGCAATACTTTTATGTCCTTCCGGCACTTGTTTACCCTTGTATACGTCAAACATTTCTACCTTTTCCAAAACCCCTTCTCCATTCTCCTTGATAATATCTTCAACTTGTTTTGCATAAATTTCATCTTTAATAACCAAAGCGATATCTCTAGTGATTGCCGGATATTTTGGAAGCGGTTTATAAACCCTATCCAATCTTGCGATTTGCATCAATATATTAAAATCAATTTCACCAATATAGACCCTTGTATCGATATCATAGTTCTCAGCAATATCCGGATGGATTTCTCCGATAACGCCCAGTACATGATTTCTCCAGATAATGTTGGCGCATCTTCCCGGATGGAAAGCATAGTGATTTTGCTCCGGTATATACTCACAATCGGATATATTGAGATTTTGAAACAGTTCTTCAACGATCCCCTTTAAAACATAAAAATCGATCCCTTCTCCATACATCCCCAATAGAAGCATTTTCTTCTCAATAGGAAGATCCTCTATCGGTAGGCTCTTCGGAATGAACACAGCCCCCAATTCAAACGCCTTTGCCTGCTCCACATTTCGGTGGACATTTCGGGCCAAAACCTCCATCATATTCGGTATCAGCGTAGTCCGCATGATGCTTGTTTCCTCCCCTAGCGGGTTTAGCAATTTTACGGTATTACGCAAGAAACTATCTTCTGGAACCTTGATCATATCCAAACTTTTAGGGCTGACAAAAGAATATGTTAAAATTTCGTTTAGTCCCAGTCCATTTAAAATATTCTTTACAGTGTCTTCGATTATCTGTCCGTTCGTTTTCGCTCCTTGCTCACTTCCTTTTGGAAACGTTTTTTTCAGTCGGTCATACCCATAAATCCTTGCAATTTCTTCAACAAAATCCACCTCTTCAAGGATGTCTGAACGGAAAGTAGGAACAGTAACCAAGAGTTGAT
>JAMNXX010000222.1 GCA_023623095.1 Bacillota bacterium
TCTGAAGCTGGAAACAAACAGAAAAGTTCAGGCTTTTTCAGATACAGTGGAAGAAAAAGTAGCCCGGATTGCAGAGTTATCTACTATTCAGTATCATTATACAGATGTACTAACGTATAAGGAAAATATCAGCTATAAAGGACTTTCTATTCCTTTTACAGGGAAGTCATTTTTAATCAAATATACAGGCTATATAAAAGCGGGCATTGATTTGGAAACGATTGATATCGATGTTGTGGATACAAAAAGGATTGTTGTAAAAATAAAAGGATCCCAAATATTAGATAATGTAATTAATGAAGAAGATATTTATGTTTATGATGAAAGGGAATCCGTATTTAATCGGTTGAAGATATCCGATGTATATGATGTCTTAGTAAAAGAGAAAAAGAAGACAGAACAGGAGATCATCGAAAGAGGATTTTTGGATGAAGCTGATGCAAATGCCAGCGCGATGATAGAAGAGTTTTTAAGAACCATGGGTTTTTCGGATATTCGAATTGAAATAAGGAAAGCAGATTGATTTTCTGATGATATTGCATAAATCAGAATCTGATTCAAATATCGTTGCAAAAAATCAACTCCAGAAATTGTGTAGATTTGAATGCAAGGGGAATTCGTTCAAGAAATGGATTCCCCTTTTACTTACTGCGAAAAAGGAATTCTTGCTCAATCCATCGAAAAGGATGTTCCATGAAGAAAAGCAAAAATATAGAAAGGGTTGAAAGTGAGGATGCATTTTCTTAAAAGGCTATTGATTTCATTTTTGCTATTTTTCCTTTTCAATGGATTTTCAGTTGATGCTTTAGAGAAAAATACGATGGGAGGGGACATCCAAGGCAGAGTGGATCAATATCTGCAGCAGCTTGCGGAAGAAAAGAGATTTAGCGGAACGGTGTTGATCGCGAAGAAAGGAGAGATTTTATTTCAAAAAGGTTATGGGATGGCGAATTATGAATTAAATGTAGAGAATACGACGGATACAAAATTTCAGGTGGGCTCTATTACAAAGCAATTCACTGCGCTGGCAATTATGCAGCTTGCCGAGAAGGGAGAACTGGATGTTCAGGATCCCATTTCAAAATATTTTCCTGATTATCCGAATGGAGAGAAAATTACGATACATCATTTATTGACACATCGTTCCGGAATTTGGGACTATATGCATGATATCGATTTTTTATCGAATGCAAAACGCACTTGGCCGCCGCAGGAAATCCTTTCTCTATTTCAGGATAAACCGCTTTCATTTATTCCCGGACAAAAAAATGAATACAGCAATTCCAACTATGTGCTGCTGGGGCTGATCATAGAAAAATTGTCCGGCATGTCTTATGAAGAATATATCTCTAAAAATATATTGCAGCCGAGTAATATGCATGATTCCGGATATGGGGACAATAAGAAAATTCTTCAAAACCGTGCATCGGGATATATCATGAACATGGAACAAATAGAGAATGCTCCTTTTATGGACCCTTCTTATGTATATGCGGCAGGGGCTATGTATGCGACAGCTCAGGATCTTTACCGATGGGATCAGATGCTGTATACGGAAGAATTGCTTTCAAAGATTTACTTGGACAGAATGTTTGTGCCGGATCAAGGCGGATACGGATATGGCTGGAAAATAAGGGAATGGAATGGGTATCAACATATTTATCATGATGGGGAATATTCGGGATTTTCTTCTCAAATTTCAAGATTTCCGGAGCAGCAGACTGTTATCATTACTTTAAGCAATTTCTACCATGCGCCTGTAAGTGAGATCAACACAAATTTAGCAGAGATCCTCCTTGGAAAAGAGCCTCAGAAGAAAGAAAAAAGAGAGGCTAAGATCGCTCCCCAATTGTATCAAGAATACATAGGGAAATATCGGTTTTCGATAGGCGTGCTTGAAATTATGGAGAAAGACGGTAAGCTCTATGCAAAAATAGGGAGAGAAAACCTCAGCTTACGATTGCTGCCTCAAGATGAAAAAACATTTCTTGTCGAAGGAACCGGAGCGAAACTTGTCTTTGTTAAGGAACCAAGCGGAAAAACATCAGAAGTCATCGGTTATCTAAACGGAAAAAAGCTGATGGGAAAAAAGATTCTTTAAAATGGATAGGGGAAGCAATTTTGTTCGCAAAAGCGGGCAAGAGAGACGAAAAAAATTGTTCGTTTCTTGTCATAATAAACAGTGGGGAATAGAACATTCCCCACTGTTATCGCATCAAATCAATTTATAGCAAACAAAAAGAAAGTTTTATTTATTCTTTTGCATCGAGTTTAAGTACTGCGTTCAACATAACGCTTGCGCCGTTTGTACATTGTTCAACAGGTGTAAATTCAGGTTCGCAGTGGCTGCGGCCATCTCTTGAAGGAACGAAGATCATCGTAGTCGGCATCATTTCTGATACGAATTGTGCGTCATGTCCTGCACCGCTGTTGATATATTGGTTAGAGATGCCCAATTCATCAGCACTTTCTTTGACGAAGCTTACTAATTCTTTATCGAAGTATATTGTGTCACGAGCCCAAGCTTTTTCAACTTCGACTCTGCAGCCAGCAACTTCTTTAGGCAAGTTTTCAATAACGTCAACAACTTGTTGGATAACTTTTGGATCTTCATGTCTGGAATCAAATGAGAAATCAATGAAATCAGGGATTACTGTGTGAACGCATGGATGACATACAATTTCACCAGTTGTATAAACAAGGTTCGGATCGAGTTTGTCTAGCTCTTTGTGTATGTGCATGATCAGCTGAGCAGCTGCATAAAGAGCGTCTTTTCTATATTTCATTGGAGTTGTACCGGCATGATCGGCTTGTCCATAAGTTCTGATTCTATAGTTAACCATACCAATTACGCAAGTGACGACGCCGATATCTTTTTTATTCGCTTCGAGGATTGGGCCTTGTTCAATGTGAAGTTCGAACATCGCTTTATAATCATTGGGATTAAGTCTATTGGATTCTGGGCCAGCAAAACCGCTTGCTGCCAAAGCTTCACCAAAAGTGGTCTTTCCATCTAATACGCTCTTGGATGCAAGCATTTGTTCTTTATCAAATTTGCCTAAAACAACGCCGGAGGACATCATTGCAGGCGGATATAAGGAACCTTCTTCGTTTGTCCAGATCATCGCAGTGAGCGGATGTTTGTGAGGAATTTTTTCAGCAACGACTGTTTCTAGAACTTCCATTGCTGCTAAAACACCTAAAACACCATCGTAATTTCCTCCATTTTTTACGGAGTCAACGTGAGATCCCATAACGATGCGTTTTGCATTTGGATCTGAACCTGGGATGGTAGCATACATATTTGCCATATCGTCAGTAACTACTTCAGCACCGATAGCTTCCATTCTTCTTTTGAATTCATTTCTAGCTTGAATAGCTGCTGGGGACAATGAGTATCTGGTAATTCCACCATTTCCTGTTGCGCCGAATTGTGAAAATGTTTTAATTTTGTCTTCCATCCTCTTTACATCACAAACATACATTATCCACTACCTCCTTTTAGGTTTTAAAAAACACTTGTACAACCTGAAAGTAAGCAATAAGCTCATTTTCAAGTTTGATAAATTTATTTCAAAAAGGATTTCGCCCCCTAATTAGAATTTAATATGGTTGATTCAATATTAAATTTTAAAAAGGAGGAGAGTCCTTTATGAAACAGCAATATTTTGCATCCAAGTACAATATACTGACAGCAATAATAATTTATGCAATATACGGCCTATT
>JAMNXX010000148.1 GCA_023623095.1 Bacillota bacterium
CTGTAAGAATATCCTGCTGCAACCACTGAGGAAGTATCGTTGATCGCTGTGCCTGCCCACATACCAAAACCGGCATCATTCATTTGAAGAAAGTGCCCTGCTGCAGGAAATATAAACACTGCCAGCACATTAAACAAAAAAATAGTAGAAATCGAATATGCAATTTCCTTATCATCTGCCTGGATCACCGGTGCAGTAGCTGCAATCGCTGAACCTCCGCAAATCGCTGTGCCTACACCGATGAGCGTAGCAATATTTCTCTCGATTTTCAGCGCTCTTCCTATCCACCAAGCTGTCAGAAAAGAAGCAGCCAATGTAAAAAGCATAACCGTCAGGGATTGCCCCCCTACCTGTATAATATTGCGCAGATTCATCTCAAAGCCCAGCAATATGATAGAAAGCTGAAGGATTTTTTTTGATGTGAATCGAATCCCTGTTTCAAATATTTCCGGACGCTTCCAAATTGCAACAATCATCCCAAGTACAATACCAAATACCGGTCCACCTATGATAGGATATTGCTTGCCCAACCACCAAGCGATAACTGCGATACCGGCAGCCAGCATCAAACCGGGCATCCATTTCTTCATACCTTTCATCTTTTATTCCTCCATTTGCCATTTGTCTTCTATAAAAAGTATAACACTTGCTATTTTATCTGTAAAATAATATAATTTCATATTATAGATAGGTATTCACCTATATAAGGAGGAAAAAATTATGACGCTACGTCATCTGAAAATATTTATCACGGTTTGCGATGCCGGCAGTATGACAGCAGCAGCGAAAAAACTCTACATCTCTCAACCATCGGTTAGCCAAGCAATATCTGAGTTAGAAGCCCATTATCATACACGGTTGTTTGAGAGATTGGGACGGAAACTCTATATCACGGAAGCAGGAAAAAAACTGCTTTCCTATGCACGACATATCTTAAGCTTAACGGAACAAGCCGAACGAGAACTAAATGACCTGAACAAATCCGGAACTCTAAGGCTAGGCGCCAGCATGACTATCGGCACATACCTTCTAAACGATATGATAAAATCTTTTCTTTCTATATATCCGGATGTGCAAATTTTAACAACTGTCGATAATACAAAGGTGATCGAAGAAATGCTTCTTTCGGATCAGCTGGATCTTGCATTGGTAGAAGGCCCGGTCCATTCTGCAGACATCGTGGAAGAAACTTTCCGCAAAGATGAACTTGTTTTAATTTGTTCCCCTGAACATCCTTGGGCTGCCAAAAAGCAGATAGAAATGCAAGAATTAAACAATTGTTCCTTTATTGTAAGAGAAGAAGGAAGCGGTACCCGGGAAATATTCGAGATCGCAATGGCTTCCAAAAAAATAAAATGGAAAGTTTCCGGAATTTACAATAACGCTGAATCGATCAAAAATGCAGTCGCATCAGGAATAGGGATCACGGTTATCTCGAAGCTGGCAGTGGAAAATGAAATTCAATCCGGCCGCGTAGTCATGATCAAGATCAATGGATTGACTTTTACCAGACTCTTTAACCTCATTTATCATAAAAATAAATTTTTTACCCCGTTCATGAAAGAATTTAAAACGATATGCTTAAGCGGGAAATGATAAACTCATTGAAAATACAATATTCCAATGCAAAATAAAATTCAGGAAGATATTTTCCTGAATTTTATTTTTCGTAACAATTGTTACAGATTTTGATTTTCGATTCCACTATAATGAAATCAAACAAGAACAAGACAACATACTGCCAAACGATATATTGTCCATACGAAGTATAATCAGCAAATTTGTAAAAATATGAAAAAATTTGTTTAGAAAGGTCTTTTTAGGAAATCAATGATAAAAGGAGGTCACATCATGATCAGAAAAATTATCAAAATTGACGAAGATAAATGCAACGGTTGCGGACTTTGTATTGACGCATGCCACGAAGGAGCGCTACAGCTTGTAGATGGAAAAGCAAAATTAATATCCGAATCTTACTGTGACGGTCTTGGCGATTGTCTGCCAGAATGTCCTACAGGAGCCATTACTATCGAAGAGCGAGAAGCCGAGCCCTTTGATGAAGAAGCCGTAAAAAAACGCATGCAAGAACGCACCCAAACCCTGGCTTGCGGATGCCCCGGCACACATGCCAGAACGATTCAGAGAAAAACGGAAGAAATATCTCCAACGCCTGCAGCACCACAACCAGCGATATCATCACAACTTCAACAATGGCCTTGCCAAATCAAGCTGGTACCTGTAAATGCACCTTATTTCAACAATGCACATCTTTTGGTGGCAGCAGACTGTACAGCATACGCTTATGCAAATATTCATCAAGATTTTATGCGCAATAAAATCACGCTCATTGGCTGTCCGAAATTGGATAATGTTGATTATGCAGAGAAGCTGGCAGAAATATTAAAGGCTCATAATATAAAAAGCATTACCGTGCTTCGCATGGAAGTACCCTGTTGCGGCGGAATTGAAAATGCTGTAAAACAAGCGATTCTAAACAGTGGAAAAATGATTCCATGGCGCGTTGTAACAATCGGAACCGACGGAAGCATTATCGATGAATAAAAACCCATTCAACCATTACAATTATCAATAACAATTTGTTTCAAAATTTGCAGCGGCTGACCATCATTAATTGATTCTCCGCTGCAACTTAAAAAATCCGTTGCAGAGAATGCAATAAGAAAAATCTCCTGCACACGGATTACTTAGAAAAGCCGTAACAAGATCTTAAAACATAACTTTTTCATCTCTGTATTTCATACAATACAAAAATAAATGTTTCAAATCAACAAGATGCACCTTTGGAATTCTTTGTTGTAAAGGCTCCAAGCCCTAAATCTATAACATCCAGATAAAATTTTTATAAGGGGGAAAATTTATGTCAAATATGTTTTGTTTTCAATGTGAACAAACAGCAGGCGGAAAAGGCTGTACGCGGGTAGGCGTATGTGGAAAACAGCCAGATGTGGCAAATAAACAGGATGCCCTAACTGCAGCCCTGATCGATCTTGCTCAGGCTGCTAAAGGAAAATCTCTTGGAAAAAAAGCTGATGAACTGATGATGCAAGGGTTATTCGCTACAGTTACCAATGTCAACTTTGATGGAGATCGTATCGATGAGTTGACTCAAGCCGTAAAAGCAGAAACAAAAAAACTAGGAGGAACCAGCGACTTCTCTGCAGATGCCCTTTGGAGCGGAGATACGGATATTGTATCCTTGCGATCTACTTTGCTTCTAGGCATTCGCGGTATGGCTGCTTATGCATGGCATGCCTATGTGCTCGGCAAAGAAGATGATGCGGTCACTGAATGGTTCTACAAAGGAATGAGTGCTTTGGCAGAGGAACATACGGTCGATGAATGGCTGAATTTATTGATGGAATTTGGAAAAATAAATTTAAGATGCATGGAACTGCTTGATGAAGCGAATACATCGGCATATGGTCATCCTGTACCGACAAAGGTTCCTACAACCATTGAAAAAGGTCCCTTTATTGTTATTACCGGCCACGATCTTCTGGACCTGAAACAACTCCTTGAGCAAACAGAAGGAAAAGGAATCAATATATATACCCACGGAGAAATGCTCCCTGCCCACGGATATCCGGAGCTGAAAAAATATCCGCATTTGAAGGGAAATTTCGGTACAGCATGGCAAAATCAACAAAAAGAATTCGATCAAATCCCTGCACCTAT
>JAMNXX010000126.1 GCA_023623095.1 Bacillota bacterium
AAGTTCAAGAAGCTATTTCTCCGATGCTCCAAGAAATTATCTCCCATCAAAACATCCTAGGAAGATTAAGGCAAATCGATATTGAAGATGCATATACCTATAAGCATTCTGTTGATGTATGCATGCTTTCGGTGATGATCGGAAAGTGGTTAAATCTTACGCCGGAGATGCTGAATCATTTGGCTGTAAGTGCGCTTTTGCATGATATCGGAAAATCTAAAATCCCTCTGGAGATTTTAAATAAACCGGGCAAATTAACAGCGGAAGAATTTGAATTGGTTAAAAAACACACCATTTTTGGTTATGAAATGATAAAAAATTCAACTGAAATTCCCGAAATTGCTTATGGGATTTTGCAGCATCATGAACGCATGGATGGAACGGGGTATCCTTATGGATTGAAGGGGGAAGATATCCATTTATTTGGCAGGATCATAGCGGTAGCGGATATTTTCGATGCGATGACTTCCGAACGCGTTTACAAAAAGAAAGAATCCCCGTTTAAGACAGCAGAACTTTTAGGGGATAATCGGTTTGGTGAACTGGATCCCTATATTTGCAGTGTTTTTTTAGATAATATTTCTAAATTCTACGTAGGAAATATTGTCCGGCTCAACACAGGGGAAATAGGAGAAGTGATATTGGTTCATAAGAACATTCCTACCAGACCGCTGATTCGGATTGGCGAAAAATTTATTGATTTATCCCAGCAATACGAATATGAGATTATGGAGATCATCGTTTGATTTCGATATTTTGAAAAAATTGCTTCCGCAGGAAATTTTCAAACCTTGACAAAATAGCGATTTGATTGTATTATATGATCGTTGTGATCTGTGCACCCGTAGCTCAGCTGGATAGAGCAACGGTTTCCTAAACCGTGTGCCGGAGGTTCGAATCCTCTCGGGTGTACCATTTATTTTTTTTAAGGAAGAATGTTTTGTGAAAGAATTTTATATGAAAGAAGCGCTCATAGAAGCACAAAAAGCAATGAATCTTGGAGAAGTTCCTATTGGAGCCGTTATCGTAAAGGGAGAGGAGATTATTTCCCGGGCATATAATTTGCGAGAGACCGCTAAGGATCCCACCGCACATGCAGAGATTTTGGCGATTCGCCAAGCAGCGCAGGCCTTAGGCGGTTGGCGCTTAAACGGTTGTGATCTTTATGTGACGGTAGAGCCCTGTCCGATGTGTGCAGGTGCGATTATATTGGCTCGAATCGAGCGTTTATTTATAGGGACAATGGATCCGAAGGGTGGTGCAGCCGGATCCTTATTCAATATCCCGGAAGACGGTCGGTTGAATCATACCACATCTGTCGAAACGGGGATCCTGCAGGAAGAATGCTCGGCGATCATGAAAGAATTTTTTAAAAAGATAAGAAAAAAAGAGAAATAGACCATGGAGAGATGGCAGAGTCCGGTCGAATGCGCACGACTCGAAATCGTGTGTGCTGGGAACAGCACCGTGGGTTCAAATCCCACTCTCTCCGCCAGAATATCAACGGCTACAGAGTTTTATCTGTAGCCTTTTTATGTCACGATACTTCTTATGTCAAAAATATGTCACAAGAGAAGTAAAAAAATAAAATCACTTTATATACTTGCCCAATTTTGGACTGCTTGTTTTTTCTTTAAAAGCAGCAATTTTTTAAATCAATGGAACAGTTATAACAAAAAGTGGGAAAATACACTCATTAAAATTCTTTATTTTGATAAATCTTCAAAGAAAGGAGATAGGAGCATAATAGTATCAAAAACGCCAGCGCAATCGTGAGGGAGGTAATTTGTATATCAGAAAGGTTTGTGAAAAATTCTGAAATCATCTTATTTTGATGAAACCCGATTGCATTCATTCCTGTGGAGATTCCAAAAAATATGCTGATAAACAAGATCAAGCTGATGATTCTTGATTTGGTATAGCCAAATTTAAAAAACACCGGTAAATAAATGCTATTTATCAATACGACACTGATTATAGCTGCCATGATAGCCTCTACTGTTATTGGAAATACTTTGATAGGAAGACCAAAGGCTTTAATCAAATTTGTTACAATGATATAAGATAGAATACCCATGAACATATATATCCATATGGAAATATATTTTGCTAATATCAGCTTTTTTCTTCGAATAGGCAAACTATTGAGCAGGACGTCTGCTTTGTTTTTATCTTCTATGGATGCAATAGTATTCATCGAGGTATAAGTCACAGCCATAACTACTGCTACAAATCCAAATATTTCGGAACTTTGAAAGGCAAAAACAAAGATAATTGCATAAAGAAATATGAATGCAATTATCTTTTTCTGCAACAGGATATCCTTTAAAATTAAATTAAACATTTTCTTTCCCCCTCATATAATGGATCATGATATTTTCTAACGATGGTTTTTCGATAACCACATGGTTCGCAAAAACTCTGTTTAATTCATTTTTATTGCTTATTAACCCTTCAAAGCCAAACTGATTTTCTTTGATCCCTATAAAATATTTTCGGGTTTCCTGATTGAGTAGATTTCTATCTCCTTTTATCACCGCATAATTGTCTAAAATTTCATCTTTAGTGGTGCTTAAAATAATTTCTCCGTTTTGAATAAATGTTATATAATCCGCTATTTTATCTAAATCCGATGTGATATGTGTAGAGAACAAAACCCCCTTATTTTCATCCTGTATCAAATATGACAAAATGTCCAAAAGCTCATGCCTTGCTCCATGATCCAGACCGGAAGTTGGCTCGTCCATGATGAGTAACTCTGCTTGATGGGATAGAGCGATAGCTAGAGAAAATTTCATCTTCATCCCTTTGGATAGATCCTTTATCTTCTTTTTAGGAGGCAGCTGAAATTCTTTTAAATATTTTGTAAAAGTATTTTCTTCCCAATTTTTGTACATGGATGCTACAAATTTTTTCATTTCTAGAATCGTTAATTCTTCATAAAAACAATTTTCATCGAAAACAAATCCAATTCTATTTTTAATTTCATTTTCATGCTGGATGTGATCTAATCCGAATATTTTTATTTCTCCTCCATCTTTCTTTAGCAAATTCATAATCAATTTTATAGTGGTACTCTTTCCTGCTCCATTAGGGCCAATAAAACCCATAATAAATCCCTTAGGAATAGAAAAACAAATATCCTTTAATGTAAAATCTTTAAAGTTTTTTCTCAAGTTTTTAACTTCCAAAATAGTATCCATTTTTCATACCTCCTCATAAAGAAGATTGAGCATCTCCTGTAGTTCGGATAATGTTAGATTAATGGCTTTAGAGGCTATCACAGCTTCTATCAGTTTTTCCTCTATAATTTTGATCCTTTTTTCTCGCATTAATTCTTTATTCTGAGCGGCGACATAAGTACCTTTTCCTGGGACTGTCAGAATAAATCCTTCCTTTTCTAATTCATCATAGGCTCTTTTAGTGGTAATAACACTTATTTGCAGTTCCCTGGCTAGGTTTCTAATAGAAGGAAGAGGTTCTGCTTCTGCGAGCTTTCCCTGTAGGATCAAATCCTTTATTTGTGTTACAATTTGTGCATATATTGGCTCTTGAGAAGAATTAGAAATAATAATTTTCATTGATTCAAGCCATCCTTCCTAAACCCATACTGTATATATACAGAATATACAGTATATGTAACATTGTCAATATTTTTTTAATGATTTTATTATTTGTTTTCAGCCGTATT
>JAMNXX010000043.1 GCA_023623095.1 Bacillota bacterium
TGGCTTTTCTTCCTGCGATTAGGTTATAATTTGCTAACTCGATTCTTTCTTTCGGATCAGAGATGACCTCCAGGCTTCTGTTGAAATGTTCCATGATCGTCAATATTTTCTCTTCCAGATAACTTCTGCTTGCTTTCTTAAAAAGCAGGCGCCCAATGGCCATGTGTTTCTCCTTCTTCTCATCCTCTTCAATAGGAGAATAAACAGCCTGCTGCACCTTATCATGCAGAAATTCAAAAATAAATTGTTCCCCCTTGACGGGTTTAGAAGGTTCGTTTGTCTTTTCTACTTGCATGAGAAGCCCTTCATGAACCAACTGCATCAGAGAAGAAGCTGTTTCCTCTTCAGATTTGCCACATATTGCAGAAAGGGTCTGCAGATCAAACCTGTTTCCTATACAGGATGCGATCTTGATGATTTCATAGGTGTCTCTTGGAAGTTTTTTCAGCCTTTTTAAGATAAGGTTGATAACATCATCTCCCGGCTGCAGTTTTTGAATCGCTTCCATCTGCCATCTCCAGCACGCCCCATTGGCATCAAAATACAAAAATCCTTCTTCTTTGAGATATACCAGCAGCTGCCGTAGAAAAAACGGATTTCCTCCCGATTTGCGATACAAATCTGCTGACAAATCAGCAACATTTTTTATTTCCGTATTAAATAATTCCGTTAGCATTTTTTCAACATCAGCTATTTTTAAAGGTTTAAGAGAAATATGCATGATGTTTGGCTGCTCTTTTACCGCTTCCAAAACTTTCGCCAACGGATGAACCTTGTCCACTTCATTTTCTCTAAAAGCCCCGACGAACATCAAATGATCAATATTGGCATCCTGCACCAAGTACCTTAGCAAATAAATCGAAGCAGGATCCGCCCACTGTAAATCATCCAGAAATATTACAAGAGGCTGCGTCTTTGATGCAAATACCTTTATAAATTGTGTAAAAACCATCAAAAACCGGCTTTCCGCCTCTTTAGGAGGCAGTTCAGGTGCAGGAGCCTGTTTTCCGATCAACCATTCTAACTCCGGTACGATTTCCGTAACAACGGAGCCATTCCGGCCTACCGCAAGCAAAATTTTCTCCTTCCACTGCTCCAATTCTTTTTGGCTTTTTGTCATGAGTTGCCTGATAAGATTTCCAAAAGCAGTTGAAAAAGGAGCATAAGGAATGTCTTTTACTAATTGATCTGATTTTCCTGCAATAAAACGGCCTTTCCCCAAAACAAGCGGTCTTAACCCCTCATTGATCACCATTGTTTTCCCGATACCCGGATATCCGCTTAAAAATACAGTTTGGCTTCCGCCTTGAGCGAGAGACATAAAAATCGATTCGAGTATATTTTTTTCCTTTTCTCTGCCATACATCTCCTGAGGAAATTGCAGGCTGGGCGATATATCAAATCGTCCTACCGGAAAAAATGCTATTTCCCCATTCTGAAGCAGTTGTGACCTGCATTCTTGAATGTCCTGCAGGAGACCGTAACCGCTTTGATACCGACTTTCAGCTGCCTTCCTTAGCAATTTCATGACAATATCCGATATGACATGAGGAATATCCGGATTTAGTGCAGTTGGCGGCTGAGGTCTCTGGGCTAGATGTGCATATATCCATTCAGCTGGATTGTTTGCCTGAAGAGGAAGTGTATTTGTCAGCAATTCATAAAATACGACTCCTATCGAGTAAAAATCGCTTCGGTGATCGGTTGGGACATTTAATTGCCCCGTTTGTTCCGGCGACATATATTCCAAACTTCCTACAGGGCTATCTGATACCAGATTTTTTTTGTTCTTCGTAAGTATGGCACTGCTAAAATCAATCAGATATACCTGCAATGGCTCGGGCCGAATAAGGATATTTTCTGGTTTAATATTCCTGTGGATAATCCCTTTTTGATGAAGCCTGCTGATAATCTTTGTAAGCTGTATTGCAATCTCGATAAACTGCTGTATATCGATAACGGGATGGTCCTCCATATATTTTCTTAACGATACGCCTCCTACATCTTCCATAACCAAAGCAAAACAAGAAGCTGACTGCTCCATCCCTAAGAGCTTGACGACACCTTCTATGTTCATATTTGAAACCATCTCATATTCATACATGAATCTAGATATTCCGACCGGATCGGCCTCCTCTTTTTTAAGAACCTTTAGAATAACCGGCATATGACTGTCACTGGCATAACCCCTATATACGCTGATTCTGTTATTTTCATGAATCTGTTCACAAATTACATAACCCGGTAATTCCATCATCGGTATACTGCCCCCCTTATTCACGCCGCTGATTTGCTCCCTTTGCTTTCTATGTTTTTCCTAACAGTTTCAACAATTTCTCCCTTTTTCGCTATCAAAAAACTTTGGGATTTGAATTTTTTCCAATCTATTTCTATGCATGAGGAAATTCTTTCTTTAGAAATTTGCTGTCAGCATTCTTAAAGATATTGAATGAATTTCCTAATCTTTACTTTGCGATAAAATTTACATAAAATACGGAATATGGATCATTATCTCAATTTTATCACAATATTCAATCCATTTGATGTTCAAATCATTTTATTTTCACTTCTAAACAAAAATCATGATATTGAGAGAGGGCTATTTCATAGCATAAAACAATATAAAAGCCAGGAAGGATGCCAAATCCACATTGCTTTTTTCTGATTTATCGATTAAAAAAGTGGGCAAAATGCCCACATCATCAAACGCTGCAAGAATATTATTTTTATCTATTTAAATTTCACATGCATTCAAGCTGCTTTAAGCAAATCCCTACATTTTATATAACCCCCGGAGATGTATCGTGCATTTTAGCATATTCAGCAACATCATTCATTTCTATATTTCGTAAATCATATTGTCAATAAGGCGGGTTTTGCCGATAAATACCGCAATTGCGACCAATATATCATCCGCTATCCTGTCTACTTTTTTTAAAGAAACAGCATCAACAATCTCCACATAATCAATTTTGGCCAAGGGCTCCTTGTTGATATGATCCGTAATGGCTTCAATGATTATCCTAGAATCCCTTTCACCACCATCGAGCAAATCCTTTGCCATCAACAAAGAACGGTACAATACCAATGCGGCCTTCCGCTCTTTTTCATTTAAATAGGCATTTCTTGAACTTTTTGCTAATCCATCCGCCTCACGGACTGTGGGACAGCCTACAATTTCAACATCCATATTCAGATCCCTTACCATCCTTTTGATGACGGCCAACTGCTGGGCATCTTTTTGACCAAAATATGCCTTATCCGGATTCACAATATTGAAAAGTTTATTGACAACGGTACAAACACCTCGAAAATGCCCAGGTCTGCTCTTCCCGCATAATGCTTCAGTCAAATCCGTCATATCCACATAGGTGCAGAAACCATCTGCATACATTTCAGAAGTCTCAGGATGAAAAATGGCATCTACACCTGCTTCTTTACAAACAGCAATATCATGGTCAATATCGCGGGGGTAACTTTTTAAATCTTCATTTTTGCCGAATTGGATTGGATTCACAAATATGCTTACGACAACGCGATCGTTTTCATCAGATGCCTTTCTAATCAGGCTTCGATGCCCTTCATGTAAATAACCCATCGTAGGAACGAGTCCAATTTGAAAGCCCTCGTTTTTCCATTTCTTTGTAATATTCTTCATCTCGCTAGCTGTCTTGACCAGTATCATATCCGTACTCCTCATATAATTTATCAATCACTTCATCGGATATCGAATAACTGTGTTCTTCCCCAGGGAAAACTCCTTCCTGTACTTCTTCAATGAATTTTGCAAACGCAGCTTTCATTTCCTCACCGATATTTGCATATCGTTTTACAAATTTCGGAACAAAGTCTGAAAACATGCCGAGCATGTCCTGATATACCAATACCTGCCCATCGCAACCATTCCCTGCACCGATTCCAATTGTCGGTATGGAGATGCTTCGTGTAATGATTTGAGCTAATTTAGCAGGAATTCCCTCCAATGTCACAGAAAAGGCACCCGCTTTTTCAACCGCCTTAGCCGCCTCGATTAATTTGCGAGCAGTGTCTTCTTCCTTCCCTTGAACTTTAAATCCTCCAAACACATTTACGGATTGAGGAGTTAATCCTATGTGGGCCATAACAGGAATGGATGCATCTACAATCGCCTTAATCTGAGGACAAACCTCTTCGCCCCCCTCTAGCTTTACAGCATGTGCACATCCCTCTTTAATCAGCCTTCCTGCATTTTTGACAGCATCATAAACAGAAGTTTGATAAGACATGAATGGCATATCAGCGATTATCAATGCATTTTTTGCACCCTTTGCAACCGCCTTCGTATGATGGATCATATCTTCCATAGTCACGGGCAAGGTATCTTCATATCCTAACATGACCATGCCAAGAGAGTCTCCTACCAATATCCCATTGATTCCAGCCTCATCCATCAATTTCGCCGTAGAATAATCATAAGCGGTCAGCATCGTTAATTTTTTATTTTCCAATTTTGCCTTTTTAAATGTAGCCACTGTGTTTTTCATTATCATTCACCCCTTAAAATATTTTTCAATCCATCATAATCTCGATCCGGGTTTTTCTTCTCTGCGATTTCCACCAGTTTTTTAGACAACAATATGTATAATTCTTTTTGCGAATCGGTTAAATTCTCCATATGACTGGAAACTGTACCGATATCAGAGCGTTCAACCGGCCCCGTGAGGGCTTTTATTGTTCCTTGTTTGACTATGTTCTTAGCATTCCCCATCAATAACGGATTCAATGCGAATGCTGCTTCCTCTTCGCTGAACCCGCATTCGACGAGCAAATCAATACCTGTTTGTGCCAGCGCTACCATAAAATTGCTTACATATACCGCAGCACAATGATAAATTGGTTTGTTTTCAGATGAAATCACCTGGACCGGATTGCCCAATTTTTCTACGAGCATTTTCATTTCCTTTAAGCGTTCTTTTGAACCTTCCAATGTGAAAAAAACCCCGGATAGCTCTTTGTAGGAATTTAGCTTGTCGCTAAATGGAAAGAGTGGGTGGATGGAATAACCGTAAGATTGATAATTTTCAATTTCAGAGAAGACTGCAGATGATAATGAACCACTACAGTGACATATGATTTTATTTCTGATAGGGATCTTTTTAATGGAAGACCATATTTCCCCAATCACTCCGTCAGGAACAGTCAAAAAAAGAGTATCGCTTGATTTTACGATGCTTTCTATGTCCTCAAAATACATCGTATCTGTGAATTCCGCCGCTTTTTTCGCTGATTCTAGGTTTTTGCTGTAATACCCTATAACATTTAAATTGTGTTCACAAAAATATTTTCCAAGTGAAAAACCTACTTTCCCAGCTCCAATAAACCCAATTTTCATCATATCACCCCCCATTATAGGCAAGTGATACTCTTTAGTCCTATTCCTAAATGGATATAAGCTAATAAAAATATCATACTAGATATGGTGCAGTTTTCTCCATGAAATACCACCCATAAAAAATATAACATATTGCGCATTTCGCTGTAAACAAAATATCTATAATCTTATGTTATTTAAATAGGTTCCGCCTCTAAGAAAGCATCTCCAATTTAATGCATAAGTACAGGATAAATCTGAAAATACAATAGCAACTAAATCTAGTGAAGTGTGTAAATTTCCTTGGCAACAAGAAAAGTTCAGCAAATCAGAAACAAAATTTTTTATATACCTCCTTACGGGATTCACATATCGGTTATGATATTCGTCATTCCTAAATTTTCTGCACGCCTCACCGCTTCACAATATTCTTTCTCCGTGATCCTCCTCGATAATTCCGAAAATGCATAAGAGCGATGCGCGGGATAATACTGTGCCATGATATTTACAAAAGAATCCTTTGATATCTCTCGTGCAATAAACTCCAATATTTTGTCCGTATCAGCCAAATTTCCAGGCATAACAAGATGCCTTATTAATAACCCTTTATAAGCAATTCCTTTATCATTTTGTTTCAGCGTACCAACTTGTCGATGCATTTCCTTTACAGCTATCTTTGCAATATCAAAATATCCGACTGATTTGGTGTACTTCTTCCCTTTTTCATTGTCGCCAAATTTGATATCCGGCATATAGATATCAATCAACCCATCCAGAAGCTTCAATGTATGGAGTTCATCATATCCTCCGGTGTTATAGACAATCGGGATATTCAACCCTTCTTTCGCAGCAATATAAATTGCCTCCGCTATCTGGGGGACATAATGAGAAGGGGAAACAAAATTGATATTGTGACATCCTTTTTTCTGCAGCAAAAGCATGATCTGTGCAAGCTCAGAAGGAGTTATTTCATAACCTTGACCATGGTGACTTATCTCACAGTTTTGACAAAATACACATTGCATCGTACAGTAACTAAAGAAGATCGTTCCTGAACCTCCTGTTCCTACCAGGGCAGACTCCTCCCCATAGTGAGGTCCATAACCGTCTATGACCATATTGAATCCTGCTCTGCAAAATCCTTTCTCATTGTTTACCCTATCCACATGACAATGATGCGGACAAAGAACGCAATCTTTGAGCATTTCCTTCAGCATTCTGATTCGCTCTTTTATTGCTCCAGTTTGAGATAATTGAATATATCCCGGAGTATAATCTTTCATATCAATCTTCCTTCCAATCAAGCGGAAAGTACCGCAAGCTCATTATGCACTTTTGTATCATTTTCTACTGCATCTCCTTCTTTAAGGATCATCACAATACAAATAAAACATTTTCTGCCTGATTCGGGTAAATTCTTAATATCTCACTCTGCTTCAATTTTTTGCTAATCTTTTATGATTTTTAGATAGATCTTTCTGTTTCTGGGACCATCAAATTCGCAAAAGTAAATCCCCTGCCACGTTCCCAGCTTTAATTTTCCTTTTTCTATAAGAATCGTACAGGAGGAACCCATCAATGAAGCTTTAATATGGGCGTGAGAATTCCCTTCTACATGTAGGTATTCCCCTTTTTCAGGATATGTTTCATTTAGTTTTGTTAAAATATCGATTACAACATCGGGATCTGCATTTTCATTGATCGTCACTCCTGCAGTCGTATGAGGGACGAAAACCGTCACGATTCCATCCCTTATCCCGCTCTGACTGACTGCTTGCTGAACAAGGTGGGTTATATCTACAAATTCTTGGGCTTTTTTTGTTTGAATAGAAATTTCCATAACATTCACCTCATTCCTATTTGTATTATGAAAAAAATTAATCAATTGCATGAACCGCTTAATAGAACTCCATGCCTTCTTTCGATAGCTTTTCTTCCCAAACCATCTTTAATATTGCCAGCTCTTCACTGTAATCCGTCTTTGATTCGTCCTTATCATATTTTAGATTTTCAAGTATCTCAATTATAAAACTTTCTTCACCATGTTCTTTCCATTCTTTTTGAAGCGCTTTATTCGGATGATTGCCAAAATTTAATTTGAACTTTGTGCTATTTATCGTGCCTTTCAAATCTTGGGTTCCTTCTATATAGCATTTATTGTTAAAATTCGATCGGATAATAAATATCCCCATATCCGGCTTCATATTCTTATATAGCGCTTTCAGTTCTTTTCTTCTATCCATGGTTGAATCCCTCATTTCCTTTAATATATTTGATAAAGTTTGCAATCGTTCTTCAATGAACATATCTCCACGAGCATACCCCTTACTAGTCGTGGCAAAAGCTCTTTAAAAATTTATACATCATATAAAGTTTCTCCCACCAATTGATGTAAATACTGCCTTTACAGCAACCTTTGTATTCAGTCATTCTCTTTTCATTCCAGTATAAATGAGAATTGCATCTTTTAGGAACGCTGCTGTCCCAGGCTCTTTTTTATCATAAAACGCCTTAAATCTTTCATCATCTACATACATTTGCGCAACACCTGCATGAGCCTCTTTCGAATAATGATCCCAGTAAAAAGAAATCCATTGTCGATGCAAGTCAGCTGCTTTTTGGGCGAGCTCTCCTGCTGAATTGCCTGTCTTTAGAGCCTGGCTCAATGTTTCATAAAGTTCATCTTCAAGCTTCGTGATTTCTTTGTATTCTTCCTGAGTCATATTTTTAATCTTATGATTCGATCGATTGATCACCTCATCACCATATTTTTCGCGGATCTCTTTTCCATATTTCTTTTCATTATCTTCGATGAGCTTATTTTTAAATCCTTCAAATTTTTCTTTATCACTCATGATAATCTTCCTTTCTTTGTATGCAATTGTTTTATTCACATTTAAAATCAATGCCTGCAACTGTTTGCTCCTCTCAATCAATTTCTCTCTATGATTTTTTAAAGCCTCCAGTTCATCAAAATCCGGGGAGCTCATTATTTTTCTGATTTGTGCCAAATCAAATTCTAATTCTTTATAAAAAAGAATTTGCTGCAATCTGTCAACTTCCTTCTCTCCATAAATGCGGTATCCTGACGAATTAATCCTTGCAGGTTTAAGGAGCCCAATTTCATCGTAATATCTTAATGTGCGTGTACTAATACCTGCTAATTTTGCTATCTTTTGTATCGTATACTCCATTTTCTCACCCCTTACTGATAAGGATATACCTTTACGTAACGTCAATGTCAACGGTATTTTCAATAAAAAAGAAATATTCCTTTCTAATATCAGGAGCCAAAACGGTAAAAATGGTATCGTATAATAATGATCTTTTGAAAATTTTTTGTAACGCAATGAAATCAACATGAAGGTAATTTAAATTTTGCGTAGAATTTTTGAATGATATACCATGGCATATAAAGGGGGAAATAGTTATGTTGAAATTTGCATTTATTTTTGATGTAGGCAGCCCTGTTGGCGATGATCACCAAAAAGTATACGAAAATGCAGAAAGCTATAATTTGATTAAAGGCATCGGCAACTTAGAAAATGCCGAAGCATTAGTAAAAAAACTCGTCGACGAAGAAGGATATGAATTGCTGAATTTCTGTGGAGCGTTTGAACAAGAAATGCTGGATTCCTATCGAAAAGCAGTGGATAAATCCATAAAGATGGCAGTTGTCGACTATCTTCCTGAAGAAGCAGAAAAATTTGAAAAGCTAAAGGTTGTAGAGGAATATGGGATTATTATCGTCATGCGTGGCGTCACCGAAATGACCAAAGTCGAATTAAAAGGTGAGGGCCTTAATGCTTATGCGTATTTTGTAAAGGATTTGGATATGGCCAAAGAAGCTGCAAAAAAATTAGTTGCTGATGGCATCCACTTCATTGAGCTTTGCAGCTGGTTTGATCGTGAAAAAACAGAGGCGATTATTGATGCTATTGATGGAAAGGTGCCGGTAGGAACAGCAGGAACATTATAAGCAAACTGCTCTCCTAAACAATAATGATTATGCTCAAATATCCCTATCTCATATTCATCGTTCAATATGCTAAAAAGAGTACCATTCAGTTGAAAAAAATATTTTCAGCTGCTTGCCGGAAATAAACCAGAAGCACCTGAAAGCACAAAGGACGGTTCTTTTTATTTCGTAAAAAGAACCGTCCTTTTTCATGAGAACTGCACATTTTCTAATACTTCGCCGGTTAAAAATTACATTTATTTTAGGCTCCTACTATTTTTTATATTGATAAAGCTCATCAGGGTTGTCAATACTCGCTTCAAGTCCCAAAGCTTTATTGACCGGTAAAGAAAAACAAATAGCTTAATCCATAAACAATTCTTCAGCTTACTGCAGCCTTCAAAAGCCCTAAATTGGGATAAAAACCGGCAATCGCCGCCGCCCAAAACGCCGGGGCTGTCCTTCAAAAGTACCAAAATTGAATAAAAACCCAAATCCTTGAAATAATAATTCTGAATCAATATGGTTTTCTAGAAAGGAGAAATTTTCATGCCAACTCTATTTGAAAAAGTAAAAATAGGCAATTTAGAACTGAAAAACCGTGTTTTTATGGCACCGATGGGATTTTCACACACCGATCCCGATGGCGGATACTCCGACCGTCAGATCGAATATTATGTAGAACGTGCTAGGGGTGGTTTTGGGCTGATTTATCCTACAGCGACCATGGTCACAACTGAATTTGAACCTGCCCCTATGCCCAATGTGCTGGAAACTTATTCTCATGCAACACGTCTTGCAATTTTATGTGAAAAGGTGCATCATTATGGAGCAAAAGTGTGTTCGCAGCTTTCCCTGGGACTAGGCCGCGTATCCTTTATCGACCCTTTCACCCCACCGAAATCTGCCAGCGCCATTCCTTCTTTTTTCTTCCCTGATCTGATTTGTACCCCTTATACAAAAGAAGAAATTAAATTTCTGGTAGATAAATTCGGTTATGCTGCATTGCTTGCAAAAAATGCAGGTGCAGACGCTATTGAAATACATGCTTATGGAGGCTATTTAATCGATCAATTCCTTACTCCTCTGTGGAACAAGCGCACCGATGAATACGGAGGCAGCCTTGAAAACAGGCTTCGAATCGTGTATGAGCTACGGGATGCCGTATGGGAAAATTGCGGCAAGGACTTCCCCCTGATCATTAAATTGACTCCTGATCATCAGATCGAAGGCGGAAGAACCCTTGACGAAGGCATTGAAATGCTCAAGGCTCTGGACGATGCCGGATTTACCGCATTCCACTTGGATTTAGGCACGTATGAATGTTGGTATAATGCTGTCACAACCGTGTATCAAGAAGAAGGCGTGCAGCTTTATCTGGCTGAAGCTGCTAAAAAAGCAGGAATTAAAACTCCTCTTCTTGTTCAAGGAAAACTGGGAAATCCTGTGTTGGCAGAAAAAGTAGTCAGCGAAGGTCTGGCAGAATTAATAGGACTTGGCCATCCTTCCCTTACAGACCCCCACTGGCCTGCTAAAGTGAAACAGGGACGCTTTGAGGATATTGTTCCATGCATCGGCTGCAACGAATGCATTTATACAAACCTTATCAATCAAAGGTTCTCCTGTGCCGTGAATCCTCGGATGGGCATGGAAAGAGATTATAATCTCTCCCCTGCTCGGGAAAAGCTTTCCGTTCTGGTTGTTGGAGCAGGTCCTGGTGGCATAACCGCTGCACTTACTGCCGCAGAACGCGGTTTTGATGTGGAACTGTGGGAACAATCAGACAGTTTGGGTGGAACCTTAAGAGCAGCGGGTGCACCGAAGTTCAAAGAAGCAGTGGCTAAATATGTGGAGTATTTAAAGGTACAGCTGTACAAAAGCAATGTAAGGGTACGGGTAAATAAAACAGCTACAGCAGATGAAATTATAAAGAGAAACCCAGATGCCGTCATCATTGCCGGAGGTGCAAAACCTATCATCCCCAATATTCCGGGAATGGAAAAGATACAAGTGCTTGAAGCTACACAAATGTTAATGAACTGCGATAGGACGGGAAATAAAGTGGTGGTTCTAGGCGGAGGGCTTGTTGGCTGTGAAGCTGCCCTTCATCTGGATTATGAAGGAAAAGATGTTACCATCGTTGAGAAATTGGATGAAGTTCTCCTGACAGTAAAACATGCTACAAACAATGATCTGGCCATTAAAAAAATGCTTTCAGACTCCAACATCAATATCATGACCGGTTCTACTCTCGTTTCTGCAGATACAGGTAAAGTCACCGTAAACAAGAATGGAGAGAATATCGATATTCCTTGCGACACTTTGGTGATTGCTGTTGGCTATTGTTCCGACAAGAGCCTTGAAGAAGCATTGGAAGGAAAAATTGCCAAGGTAATTACGATCGGTGATAATCGAGAACCGGCAAAAATTATTGATGCGGTACATCAGGGCTTCCATACTGCAAGATTGCTAGAAGAGCTTGATTGATCCTGCTACTGAAAATCTGGTAAATCGTTAAAAAGATTTCAGGCACCTGCTAGGTAATCCACCAAAATTATCAGGAAGTACAAAAAAGGACGGTTCTTTTTACTTCAAAAGAACCGTCCTTTTTAAAATAATCTGTATATTTTCTAATGCTTTCGCCGGTTAAAAATTGCATTCATTTTAGGCTCCTACTATTTTTTTATGTTTGATTAAAGCTCATCAAAGTTGTCAATACTCGCTTCAAGTCCCAAAGCTTTATTGACTGGTAAAGAGAAACAGATTCCTTTACCGGCTGTATTTAACCCAACCTCCCGCGTAATATTCTCCATAATAGCAAGTTTGTTCTTCTGTGGTGCAAGGATTAGAACAAGGTCTTTCTCCGGTTGTATGGTTATGCCGAGATATTTTATCGCTTCCTTTGAGCCCAAACCGCGTGCATGGACTAAAGTACCTCCGGTTGCTCCAGCAGCCTTCGCGGCCTCCATAACTTGCTCAAAATAGCCACTATTTACAATCGTTATAATCAAATGGTAAGGTTCCTTTGATGTTGCAGCCATATCCTCACTTCCTATCTTTAAATTCTTTTCAGCCTGTTGAAGGGTCGTCGAAAGAACACGACTGGCGCTACTGATACTTATCGTACAGGCAACTCCTGTTCCTGGTTTGCTAAAATCAATTTTATCGTGAAGCTGCTCCACAATATAATTTGACATATCTTTTGTTTGGAGGCTTATTGAAATAATTTTTTTAGAGCTTCCGTAACCAAGAATATCATAAACTACAGACTTTGCTGAACCATATCCATAAGTCAATAAGGAAATTGGCATATTATTTTCCCTAAATAAGTCTTGCAAATCGTCCCCTAAATGAGAATCCACTATTGTAATCAGTGCTTCCAATTTAAACGCCAAACTATCTACCATTAGTAACCCCCCGTTTCTTCGTTTATAGGCGGTTTTTGTTTAATATTATAAACCATGGGATCTTCTATGTCTACTGTTTCTTTGAATTTTTTTCCATTATTTTCCTTTTTGTTCATTGTTGAAGCGCTTTTTACAGTATCTTTTTGAATCAAATCTGATGTATCGCCTAGAACATTGTTTGTATCCCCTTTGCTGGATTTTTCATCAAGCACATCAGCCGAACCTTGATCTTCTTGATCCGAAGAAGAATAATCCAACTCGATAATCGTATCCGCTACATCAGGAATAACAACTTCCTTTGCTGCTTTTTTGGATTTCATCGCATAGGTTAAACCGAACAACTGAAGCGTAATAACCGGAGTCATCGCAACAAACGCAACAATACCGAATGCATCCGTATAGATATTGCCTCCGACAGCTTCGCAAGCTCCTATAGCAAACGGCAGCATAAATGTTGCAGCAAGGGGGCCTGAAGCGACTGCTCCTGAATCAAATGCGATTGAAATAAAGAGAGGAGAAACAAAAAACGTTAGTGCAAGAGCGACTACATATCCCGGGATGACAAAATAAAGAATCGATAACCCTGTAACAATACGGAGCATAGCTAGTCCAACTGACACAGCAACTCCGATCGATAATCCGGTACTTATCGCCTTCGCTGAAATCGCCCCTGCTGTAACCTCTTCAACCTGCCTCTTTAAAATGAAAACTGCCGGTTCTGCAGCAACTACGAAATATCCGATAGCCAATCCAACAACGATCAATACCCAGGCGCTGTTATTTTCAACCAAGATATTTCCGATCTGATATCCTGCAGGCATAAAACCAACATTTACACTGGTTAAAAACAAAACAAGCCCTAAATAAGTATAGATGGTTCCAACACCAATTTTCAATATCGTTTTTGTTCTCAAATGCAATCTAAAAATTTGAAATATAGCAAAAAGAAAGAGCATGGGAAATAGTGCTATCGCTACTTGCTTAAAATATTCAGGAAAATTAGAACCATAAAGCAAGGCGATGTCTGACATGGACTCAATCTCAGGAATAACCAGCGCACTGCCACCAGAAGGTGTAAAAAATCTTCCTAAAATTAAAACTGCGATGATCGGAAAAATAAGACAGAGAGAAATAAGGCCAAAGCTGTCTTCTTCTGTTGTCTTATCTCCACGAACCGATGCTAGGCCAAGTCCAAGAGCCATTACAAAAGGCACCATAATCGGACCTGTCGTTACTGCTCCGGATTCCCAAGCAATAGAAAGAAATTCCTTGCCGGTAAATCCAGAAAGAATAAAAGCCAGCAAATAACAGACAATCAATATATATGAAAGCGGCAACTGAAACAAGATTCGCAAAAAAGCCGCTATTACTGCCAAACCTACGCCCAGAGAAACAACAACGATAATAATAGAATCAGGCACGCCATTTATCTGTCCTGCCAACACAATCAAATCCGGCTCCGCTACAGTAATAAATACCCCTATGACAAAAGTTAAAAATACGATCAGGAGCAGATTCCTGCTTTTTACTAATGAAGAACCGATTTTTTCTCCTATTGGAATTAAAGATACATCTACCCCTAGATTAAAAAAGGTTATTCCCAAAATCATTAAAAAAGCGCTGACCAAAAACAAGATCGTGCTCCATAATGGCATTGGTGCTATCGTATAATTCAAGAGCAAGACTAAAATAATGATTGGAATGACTGAAAAGGAAGACTCCTTTAATTTTTCCGACAATAATTTTAGCACGAAACCACCTCACCTTTCATCATTTTTTAGAATGTTTTATTACAACAAAATATTATTAAACAAAGGATAGGGAAAAAGAAGGGTCAATATCCTGGGCTGCACTCCCTGAACGGATTGGAAAGAAAAGCAGAGTATAGCAAAAACAAGATTCATAACCACACTGTTTTCCGATATCTCAAGGCTATGATTGCCTTTGACCTTGCTATGATTTATTATTTGATAAATTAAGAAAAACAAATCAATTTTCATTATTTCATTTAGGTCTAAATTTTCTTATTTAGACCTAAATTTGCTCATTTATTTTGATTATAGCATATTTCATTCAAAAATAATACTAAAATGCCATATATCGGGGCTAGCTTAAATTATTCCCTTATCCGCTTCTCCCTTCGTATGATATTTTGTACATGAGGCGTATCCTTGCTCTCTCCTGTTTCAAGCCTGACTCCAATAAACAAAAAGGGGCACAGGGATTTTAAATCCCTGTCCCCCAAACGATTGACATAGGACTGGCTTTTAAACAAGATGTCCATCAGGTATTGCGGTGTATCGTTCTTTATAAATATTGCTGAAAAACATGAAACTTTACCGTTATCTCTCGGGTTTCGTTATCGTAGTCAACACCGGCACCTAAAGCCTCGCATAGGAAGCGTAAGGGTGCAAATGTAATTCCTGGCGATTGGATCGTAAGAGCCGCATCCATCGTATATTTTTCATTATTGATCAAAACATCTTTAGACCCTAAAGTTAACAGAATCTTGATATCGTCTTTTCTGATAATGACCTGCTTATCATCTTGAACCCATTCCACCTCAGCGCCCATGGATTCGCTGATAAAACGCACGGGAGCCAACGTTCTATGAACAGACTCGTCTATAAATGGTGCTCCTTGAAGAGGATAGAAATTGCTGTCAAAGACCGCGGTAGGTTTTCCTATTTGTAGTTGAATCGCTTTTTCATCAATTCCTGTACTAAATACTGCAAATATTGTCAGGTGATTTACTTTAGCAACTGCATAACTGCGGCCTGTTTCCTCGTCGTATTCAACAGTGGTTTTTATGGGAACCCATTTTCCCGATTCCGGATCATAGTAATGTACGACAGGCTGCTCACCCGAGACTATTTTTGATGCCTCAAAAGGTATTCGAATTTCAATAAAATTATCCTTTCCAAATTCCCTCTGCCCGCTGCTGGTGATTTCAATAATATCACTGCACAATTTGCGGAGCATCTCTGTCGGCAGGGTGAGTTCTTCTATTTCTTCGTCTGTCAGCTTTTTAATGTGAATAACAGCGTCTTCAGGCAGTATGTTTGGTGGTATTCTGATAAGAACCCCTTCGAAAGAGATAATTCCTCCTACATCCTTGCTGACCTCTTGGCTATAAATATCTCTTTTTTGTCTTTCTCTCCTTGAGGACGATATGAAGATCCAAATTTCAATATCTTTATTGGGAACCTCGTAAGTAGCATTGCGAGAAACGACTGCTGTATCCATGCCATCTCCGCCTAGTACAATATTATAACCTCTACGGATATATATCCAGTCATCTCCTCCCCTAGCATCGATATAATTGTTTCCTGGACCGCCATCCAATACATTGTTTTTATCGTCCCCAATAATGATGTCATTGCCAAAACCGCCATATACATTTTCTATATTGCGAATCTCGCCCATCACATCGGTGGCTTTGCCGGCAGTCAGATCCACATTGATATCCTTTTGATATTCTGAATAATCCAGCGTATCGCTACCGCCGCCGCCATCGATATTGCCTGCAAGATATCCTCCTAGGAATCTGAAACGATCGCTATACTGACCGCCAATGAGGTTTTCAATGGATTCAAATTCTAAAGTCGCAATGGAGGCAGTATAACTACCACTATTTTCACCTGTTATTCTCCAAACAGAAGATCGATTTAATCCGGATAAGGAGTCTATCGACTTGCTGCCAAGTACTTTCGTGATGTTCAAAAACTGTCCGCCTATATTCGCCACTTGACCGTCAAAGCCCGCCAAACTGCCTCTCTCCGTTAGATAGAAATCACACGGAACTGTGTAAGCTGAATAGTCTAATGTATTGCGTCCACCGCCGCCATCAATCAGACCATTCAAAGAAGCGCCATCCAAGAACACGAAAGTATCATTTCCTCGTCCGCCATATAAGTATCCGTATTCTTCACCGGTAATGATGAAGCAATCATCTTTCTCGCCGCCAAAGAGAGAATCATAATTGATGAAGTTCAAGAACGCATCTGCGCCCTCTGCTTTGTAGTAGCTGTTCTTGCCGTCCAAAACCCACTGGCCGGGCTGGTCAGCGATCCCGTAAAGCTTATCTCCATCTATGCCTTTCCTACGGGTACCAATAATCCGGTCAATTCCGCTGAATCCATTTGTTATCGTAGACTGAGTACCAAAATATCCTTCGCTATTATCCCAGCCTTCCAGAACCACATCGCAAACAGCGGAACGATAATAGCGGAAATCTAAAGTATCGCTGCCAATTCCTCCATTTATCTCTCCATTTAGCACTGCGCCATCTGCAAATCGGAAGATATCATCGCCGGCGTCGCCATTTAAAATCACAAACCCGGTGGTCGGTGTTAAGTAAATATTGTAAATGTCATCCCCTTCTCCGCCGTTGACCGTCAGATCATTCGTCGTGCGGTAAAGGTGGAAGATATCATCGCCGGCCATTCCATTGATTTCTGCATTTGTTCCAACAGCTCTTCCGACATATATGAATATATCCGAATCTTCATTTCCTTCGATGTGCAGAAGCTCAGCGCTTATTTTACCGTATACCTGAGCAATGCCTCCTCTGCCCGGGTCAGCGTTGCCGTGATCAATCCTGAGAATCACTTCCCTAGCTGCTTCAAGAGCTGCCCTTCTCTTCAGAAGCAAATTATCCCCGGCCTGCAGCAAAATGAAGGAATCTTGGGAGCGAATGAGGACACCGTTGCAAATAACGATATCATCGCCTCTTCTATCAGAGTCAAGGGAAGCCAGCACAATTTCTTCGGTAGCATGAATCGATTCTGCAACTGTTAATCCTTTGCTTGCCTGCAGATATACAGGACCTTGTGCGTTGATCCCTTTTCTTTTGCTCTCATTGCCTATAATCAGATTTCCGGTATTATGGAGCCAGATGCCACCCTCTCGGGCTACTGCTTCCATATACGTCACTTTAGATTTCAGGTAATTGTTTTCAGAGCCGATAGCACCGCCTGCCATGAGGAGCACCTTTTTCCCAT
>JAMNXX010000247.1 GCA_023623095.1 Bacillota bacterium
AGAAACTGCGCTTTATGCCATTATAAAAAAGAAAAATTCATTTTCAACGATCATCTTCTATCCCGCTCTCCTTTAAAAGGCACTTGAGACTTGTACTGTTCAGCATATACAGAACCTCAAAAAATAATTTCTTCTTAAGAAAAATGAGGATAGTACCGATAACATTTATGTAAGCACTAACATTTACATTTATTACATTATTAGGATAGGAGATGATCGTTGTTGAAGCTAAGAACAAAAATATTGCTACCTGTTATTGTTATTCTCATCTTATCGATCTTTTCTGTAGGCCTTTACAACTATTATAAGGCAGAAGACATCTGCTTCGATCTTGTTAGTCATGAATTGAGCGACGTACTGAGCACATTGACTGAAACGATGAAAGAGCAGCTGCAGCTTATGGAAATTACTGAAAAAGCACTCAATCAAAAAAATCTGCAAATTGCGAAATCCGTTGCCCTAATCATCGCCAATAACCCTGCCATGCTTTCAACAGAAAACATGCAGCGCTTAAGCGAACAGCTCGGAGTCGCTGAGATCTGCATTACAGACGGTTCGGGAATTCTCACTCACGGAAACAATCCCGATACATTTGGATTTGATTTTTCTTCATCGGAACAAACAAAACCTTTTTTAGGAGCGATTCAGAATAAAGATTTCGAATTGGCACAGGATCCGATGGAAAGGGGTATCGACAAAAAACTTTTTCAATACATAGGAGTCGCCAGGATTGACCAGCCCGGAATCGTGCAGATCGGAATCGAACCGAAAGCGATCGAAGAATTGATGAGCAAAATTGAAGTACAGGGGCTAGTCGAAAGAACGCGCATTGGAGAAGGAGGATATGCCTATATTGTCGATCAAAATGGAATCATTACTGCCCATTCAAATAAAGAAGAGATCGGATTGGATATCAAACAATTCGACTGGGGCAAAAAAATAATGGAAGAACAGAATGGAAGCCTCCGATACGAGCATGATGGCATTGAAAAATACGCTCAATTTGCAAAAGTCAATAATTCCATCGCTGTAACCACTTATCTTACTTCAGAATTTATAGACCACATTGCAATGCTAAAAAGAAGTATTGTCTTTACGCTGATCGCCGCACTGATCCTATCCACACTTATTATTCTTCTATTATTGAGAAAAAGCGTTATTCAACCGCTGGATCAGATGATAAAAACGATGGAAAAAGTAAAAGACGGAGATTTGACCTGCCAACTCCCTATAAAATCGAAAGATGAAATCGGCGTGCTAGCAGGCAGTTTCAATAAAATGATGGAAGAGATGAAAGGGCTGATCCAAAATATCCAAAGGGCTGCTGCAAAATCTAAAAATACGTCCCAAACCATCTCTAAAACTTCTGAGGAAGTCGGCATCTCCAGCACAGAAATTGCAAAAACGATTCAGGAGATCGCTGCAGGTTCTGAAAATCAAGCAATCGAAGCCAATAAAAGCTTTGAGGTTGCAAACCTTCTCGCAAACAAAATAGCAGAAATGGCGGAGAAGCTAGAGGTAACCGTAACCCATACAAACAATATGAAAGAAAAAAATGAACTGGGAATTCAAACGATTGTAGATTTAGGCAAAAAATTTGAAAACAACACCCAAGCCGTCACACATGTAGCAAAAGACATTGAGGATTTATCCGATAAATCAAAATCCATCCATGTCATCATCGAGACCATCCGATCCATCGCCGAACAAACAAATTTGCTGGCCTTAAATGCAGCCATAGAAGCCGCCAGAGCGGGAGAAGCCGGAAGGGGATTCTCCGTAGTAGCTGATGAAGTTCGAAAGCTGGCAGAAGAATCCTCCGAAGCGACAGAAGAAATCCAAAAAATCGTAGGGGAAATCATCCAGGTGATTGAGCAGACAAGCAGCACGATGGATGGAAGTGCCAAGATCGTAGAAGAATCAAATCAGTACTTACGGAAAACAATGGAAGCATTTCAAGAAATCAAACAATCTGCAGACAATGTTATCGCGCAGGTGGCACTGCTTAAAGAGGATATCGCCCATGTGGAGCAGGGAAAAGACAGCGTGCTTGCTTCCGTAGAAAATATATCTGCAGTTGCTCAACAATCCGCCGCATCAACAGAAGAAATCAGCGCCGCCACACAAGAACAAACTGCCTCTATTGAAGAAGTGATCGCATCCATCCAAGAATTAGACGGAACCATCAGCGAATTATCCCGTTCGGTTGCTGCTTTCAAAGTGTTTGAAAACGCAAAAGCAAACAAAAAAGATGTTTCCGCAGAGCAGAAATCCTCGGACAGCAAAAGATAAAAACTACCAGCACCAATCGTTTCACGATGGTTGGTGCTATTTTTATTTTTTATATTTTGGAGAAAATCATCATTTATGATATACTCTTTTATATTTAAAATTGAGCTTGCGAAAGGAGAAGCAAAGATGAAAAGATTTACAATCAGTCTTCTCATTTTTCTTGTCATAAACGCTCTCTTTTGTTTTTATATCAACGCCGAAGAATTAAACAGTTATACAGAAACCGCCACTGTATTGGAAGCAGGTCCTATTTCAGAAATACCCGATGAAAATGAAACGGGATTGATAGAACGATTTCAACAAGTAACGCTTAAAGTGACAAGCGGTAAATTTAAAAATCACGTTTTTGAAACGATCAACCATTTATCCGGCAATCCCGTATACGATATTCCTGTAAAAAAAGGAGATAAAGTCGTTGTCGTCATCGAAGCAGCGGAAGGTGAAACCCCTCAGGTTTTTATATCCGATTATATGCGCCAGCATTATATCCTATATCTGTCGATCTTTTTTGTCGCTGTCGTCCTCTTGATCGGAAAAGGAAAAGGGTTACGCTCCATCATCACATTGGCGCTTACGATGATCGCGATCTTTAAAATCCTTTTGCCCGGTATTTTAAAAGGATATGACCCTGTTTTTCTTACCATTCTTATTTCTTTCGGCATCACTGTTATCACTTTTTTCATTGTCAGCGGCATCAATGGAAAAAGCATCGCAGCGATTCTTGGCACAACCGGTGGCGTCATCGCTGCAGGAATCCTAGCGTATTTTGTAGGAAGTCAAGTCAAACTGACCGGCCTAAGCCCGGAAGAAGCTTCTTTTTTGATGTATCTTCCTCAAGGAATAGATTTTGATCTAAAAGGTCTTTTATTTTCAGGAATCATCATGGGCTCGCTGGGCGCTGTCATGGATGTGGGTATTTCCATTGCCTCTTCCATCGAAGAGATCCACAGAACAAATCCGTCCCTGCCCTCAAAGAATCTTTTCCTATCCGGGATGAATGTAGGAAAAGACATCATCGGCACAATGACCAATACATTGATATTGGCCTATACAGGAAGCTCTATTCCGCTTCTGATCGTCTTTATGGCCTATGAAACCTCAATGGCAAAAATATTCAATCTGGATGTCATCGCTACAGAAGTTATCCGTTCCCTTGCAGGAAGTACCGGATTGGTTCTAACTGTTCCCATCACCGCTTTGGCTGCTAGCTTTCTGATAAAAAAACAGCTCCTGATCCGCAAACCCAAAGAAGAATCTGCGGATTAGAGCGGACTGTGATCCATCAAAAAGTTTTTTTGAAAGATCAGCACGAGATTCAGAAAAAACAAAAGAAATCCGGAGGGATTTTTCCTACAATAAGGCATCTCCCTAAAAATCTGGATCAATAAAAGATAA
>JAMNXX010000163.1 GCA_023623095.1 Bacillota bacterium
TATTTATCAATTCATTCTTATATTACTCATATACATCATACCAAAAATTTCTGATATTTTGTCATATAAATTTGATATAACATAATTCTTCTATGGGCAGTATTCGTTTCGATATAAAGAGTCTATCTAAAAAAATAACTAGAAATCCCTTCTCTAGTTTATTTCATGCCATCTATTTATTTTTTCATATTCGTTATAACCATTTCATAAAGCTTAGCGGTTGCCAGACAAATTTTTTGCTTCTGCATAATACTGACAATATTGCTTCAATGGGCATAACCCACATTTTGGATTCCTTGCGACGCAAATCCTCCTTCCGTGAAAGATCAATAGATGATGAGCGGATGACCATTGCTCTTTAGGAATCGTCTCCATCAACTGCTCTTCCGTTTCTGCCACTTGATCGCTTCTTGCCAGTCCCAACCGGTTAGAGACGCGAAAAACATGTGTATCTACAGCAATCGCTGGGATGCCAAATGCATTGCTCAGCACCACATTTGCGGTCTTTCTCCCAACTCCGGGCAACTTCATCAATGCTTCTCTTTCGGAGGGAACCTGAGAATGATATTCCTCAACTAATATCCTACAGGTTTTTAGAATATTCGCAGCTTTACTGCGATAGAGCCCGATTTCCCTGATTTTTTCTTCTAATTCCCATTGCGTCATTTGTAAAAAATCTTCAGGTGTCGGATATTTGGAAAAAAGATCAGGCGTAACCTGATTTACTTTTTTGTCCGTTGTTTGTGCGCTTAAAATCGTCGCAATCAGCAATTGGAAAGGATTTTCATGATTTAATTCGCACCTGGCTTCAGGATAGGTCTCCTCTAAAATATTTAAAATCTCCTGAACCTCTTCGAATGATTTCCTTTTATGAGGCATATTCAATTCCGCCTTCCTGTTATATACATTTCAGTTCAAATGCACTATAAAATCTCAACATCCCAGCGAATCATTTCAACTCGGCTATCATGATTCATAAAACGAATCACTGCATCAAGCATCTGATTGGCGTGTTTTTTTGTCGTGCTAACACAGGCAAATCCTATCTCAGCACTTCGCCATTTATCCTGCATACCGACTTCTGCAATTGACACATTAAATCTTGATTGAATACGGCCAATCAAACTTTTTATGATCTGTCTTTTTTCTTTAAGAGAACTCGGCTCGTACAGGAACAACTCTACCACGCAACTTCCAATAATCATCAGCCCCACCTCAATCCACTGTATACATTCAATTATTCGTTTAAATTTACATATCATTGCATATTTTATTATAATATATAAGATCCAAAAAAGAAACGGGCAATTAGTTGCCCGCCTCTTTTCGAATTCCTTTTAATAAAATATCTAAAAATTCTTCTTCATTATTGAGCAAATCTTTCACCGGCCCCTCTGCAATCATCTGATTAAAAACCACTTGCTCTACGCTTCCGAAAAATATGCTTGCAGCCATATAAGGATCTAATTCTCTAAAAACACCTTCTTGAATTCCCTTCTCAATAATATCTCTTATTAAACAAAGAGTTCTATTTCTTGCTGTAACGATCATCTCAAAAATTTCTTTATCCAGTGCCTGCCCTCGTCTCTCAAATAAATGATAAAAGTTTTTCAATTTATGTGCATTTTCTTTCTGAAAAGAAAGATAGCTTTTTAGCTTATCAATTGGTTTCTGGTTTTGTTCAATGATTTGTGCTAATTTCATACAGTAGCTATCAACATAATTTCTTACAGTTTCCTCAAAAAGCTGTTCTTTGCTGTCAAAGTATTCATAGACCGTTCCTTTACCAATACGAGCTTCTTCTGCAATTTCGCTAATTTTTGCCTTGTGAAATCCTTCTCTGAAAAATATCTTCATAGAAGCCTCGAGAATTTTTTCTTTTTTACTTTTTTTATCCTCCATTACACTCACCTATACTCAATCTTCCTATAAGCTTTCCTTTGTTTCAAATTTTCTATGCTTGCGTTTGCCCCATTTCGATTTTATCTTTTGTACAAAATTATCAAAAATCACATACATGACCGGTATAAACGCCAATGTAAGGACAGTAGAAAGCAACAGTCCTCCAATAACAACAGTGGCCAGCGGTGCTTGTGTCGCTCCGCCCTCCCCTAATCCTAACGAAAGCGGAACCAGTCCTAAAACCGTTGTCAGCGTTGTCATCATGATCGGCCTAAATCGATGTCGTGTCGCGGTAATAATTGCTTCTTCCATTTCATATTCTTTCGCACGCAGTTGATTGATATAGTCTACCAAAACAATCGCATTATTAACTACGATCCCTGCAAGGATAATAAATCCAATCAATGCCGGTACGGATAGTGCACGTCCTGTCAGAAATAAACCGAGCAATCCTCCTGATAGCGCAAATGGAACCGAGAACATGACCGTAAGCGGATGAATAAGAGATTCAAATTGAGAAGCCAAAATCATATATATCAACGCAATCGACAAAATCAATGCCAACCCTAAGCTCTTAAATGCCTCTTCCATATCCTGCTGTTGACCGGTAAAATTATACGTATATCCAGACGGCATCGAATAAGTTTCTAATCTATTTTGGATATCTTCCGTTACAGATCTTAGATCCCTTCCGACAAGCTGCGAAGAAACTTGAACCGTTCGGACCTGATTGTTACGGAAAATCTGAGAAGGTGAATTTCCGTATTCGATTTCCGCGATCTGACCGATGGGGACCATTTGCCCCGTAGGAGAAGGGATCAAAATTTGCTTCATATTTTCCACAGACTCTTTTACATGATCCGAAAGCATTAAATTCACATCGATTTCATCACCGTCTACTTTATAAGTCGTTGCCTTCAAACCATCTATGGAAGCGCTTAAAACATTTGCCAAATTATAAGCAGTAATCCCGTAAAAAGAAGCTTTTTTTCTATCAATTTTTATTCTTGCTTCTGGATCCCCTTCTACCATATTGGTCTCTACTTCAACCGTTCCTGGGATTGATTTGATGATTTCTTGAAAATCTTCTCCGATTGTTTTTAACAGCTCAATATCATCGCCCTTAATTTCTAGCTGTATGGCAGCAGCAGATCCCATACCTCCGCCTCCCATGGATGACGTTTCTGTTACAGTAATTCGAGCTCCTGCGATATTTTCTACTTCTTTTCTAACTTCTGAAACGATCTCTTCCGTTGTCCGACTCCTATCCTTTACGCTCTTTAATTCCACCATGATCGAAGAGGTATTCGAAGCTCCTCCCATCAGGTTAAGCTGCGAACCGATTGTCGTTGTTATCGTTTCTTTTTCCGGTATCTTTTCAATGATCTTTTCAATCTCACTAACGATTTTATCGGATTCTTCTAAACTCGTTCCATATGGCAATTCAATCGAAACCGTAAAACTTCCTTCATCCTCTTTTGGAAAAAATTCTGCTCCCACTACTCCCATGAGGCTAAAGGAAGCAACGAGCAGAACGACTGCTCCTAAGATAGTGATTTTTCTATGATGGATCGTATAGCGAACAATCCTTTGATATAAATTGGATACGCCTAAAATCGCAGCCGAGAATAAATCCAGCATTTTCCCTAAAGAAAATCCCGTGCGCTTTCTCTGTTTGACTTCTCCGGTTTCTAATATCTTAGAAGCAAGCATCGGTACAACTGTCAACGATACAATGAGAGATGCCAGCAAAGAAAAAGCAACTGTAAAAGAAAGTTCTTTGA
>JAMNXX010000132.1 GCA_023623095.1 Bacillota bacterium
ATTCCTGATATCGCATGGAAAATTCAGGAAAACGTGAAAAAGGCAATCGAAAGCATGACTGGACTTCAAGTCGTAGAAGTGAATGTGCATGTACAAGGTGTTCATATGGAAAAAGAAAATAAAGAAGAGGATAATGCGAGAGTGAAATAAACATTTTACATGAACTAACCCTCTGTAGTTTCCAGAGGGTTAGTTTCAATATTTTTGAATACAAAAACGGAAGGGGCTTTTAAAATGAACTTATTGGATAGGCTACTTCTTACGATTTATACTTTAGCAATCGCTTTTTTGTCATTATTGATTCTTTTGGTTCCCTTCAACACTTGGGCTTATCATCAAATCAATCATTTTATCAAACTTTATTATTCGAATTGGCAAAATATTTTAATTCCATTTTTCTTTCTTGTTGTCAGCCTGCGTTTGCTATTTTCCGGAATTCGCATTAAAAAATCGAATCGTGCCTCCGGGATTGTTCGTCATACAGAATATGGTGAATTGAAAGTTTCACTATATGCCATTGAAGAGATGGCCAAAAAATCAGCAAGAACGATACCCGCTTTTCGAGAGATCAGAGCAAATGCAGAAATGGAACAAGATGGGCTCATTATTCACATTGCTGCTATGCCATTGAATGATACAAATATCCCTGAGTCGACCGTTCTCTTACAAGAAAGGATCAAAAATCACATCGAAGAACATACGGGAATTGATGTCAAGCAAGTCAAAGTTTCCATTGATGACATTGCAGATTATAAAAAAAGCAGAGTAAAATAATCTGAAGGAGCATTGCTATGAATAAAGAAAAACTAGTCCGTTTTTTGATCGCTCATCCGGGAAAAGTAATCGGTGTTTTGATAGGGTTCCTTTTCGGCATCCTAGTGATAACATTGGGATTTTTCAAAACGATCTTTATTTGTATATGTGTATACATTGGATATTTTTTAGGGAATAAAGCGGACAAGAAAGAAGATTTCAAAAAAATACTCGATCAAATCCTTCCGTTTAAAGGAAAATAAAATTTTTGCATATTTTTACATGCCTTATCTGCATAAAAGGGAAAATATATAAAGAAATTACTTTTGCTATAGGAGGAAATCATGCGTAGAAAAACAGCACGAGAAATTGCAATGCAGCTGATCTTTCAAATGCTCATCCAAGATGATTACTCTAATGAAATGATCGCTAAATTGCTTCAGAAAATTTCTGAGGAAAATGAACAACTTTCTTATATAAAAAATATCGTTCTAAGATTTACCCAAAATATGCAAGAGATCGATTCTTTAATCGAAGAAAATTCACCTGATTGGAAATTAAATCGAATGGCAAAAGTCGATTTAGCTATTTTAAGAGTCGCTGTTACTGAAATCCTTTATTTTGATGATATTCCAGAAAGCGTATCGATTAACGAAGCGGTTGAAATAGCAAAAAAATTCAGTACTGAAGAATCAGGCAGTTTTATTAATGGTATTCTAGGAAGTATTGTAGAAAAGAAGTGATCAAAATGGATAAATATATATTGGGACTTGATACCAGCAATTATACAACTTCTATCGCCGTTGTTGATGAACAGAAAAATCTATTATATGATAAGAGAAAAATCTTAACGGTTAAAGAAGGAGAAAAAGGGTTAAGGCAGTCTGAGGCTTTTTTTCAGCATATTATCAACATCACTGCTTTGCTAAATGAAATTCCAACATCGATATTAAAAAAAATTACAAGCATTGGGATCAGTAGCCAACCAAGACCTTTGCCGAATTCGTATATGCCTGTTTTTCGAGCCGGAGAATCTTTTGGAAAATCATTTTCCCATATACTCGGTTGCAACTATATGAAATTTAGCCATCAGGAAGGTCATATCGAAGCGGCTAAATGGTCCCTTCAAAAAGATTTTACAGAACCGTTTATAGCTGTTCATCTTTCAGGAGGGACTACAGAAATTCTCCAAGTAGAGGAAAACCACGGAGATTATCAAATATCTATCGTAGGAGGTACATCAGATATTAGTACAGGCCAATTCATTGACCGGGTAGGTGTTAAACTAGGTTTTTCATTTCCTTGCGGAAAAGCTATGGATGATATGATTGCAGCAAGCAATCAGAATGCTGACTTATTGCCTACAGCGGTTGATGGCTCTTATATGAGCTTTTCCGGGCCAGAAACAATGGCTTATAGACTAATCGAAAAAGGTTACCAACCTTTTGAAATCGTTTCTTCTGTATTCCGGTGTATTGCAGAATCCTTGATAAAGTCTATCGCATATGTCAGCAAAGAAACCGGTTTGACCCAAATCTTATTTTTAGGTGGCGTTTCTTCCAGCAAATTCATAAGAGAATATTTAAGTGAAAAAGCTGGCAAACATAAACTTTCCTTCCTATGGGGTAACCCAAAATACTGTACAGATAATGCGGTAGGTACTGCGCTTTTAGCAGTTAAAAAATTATATCAACAATCGAAATAGCTTTCTAAAATTTGATTAAAGGCGGATAAAATCAATGCGTATACGTACATTAACCGTTTCAGAATTAAATAAATATGTAAAGAAATTATTAAATTATGATCCGATTTTGAACAATATCTCTGTAAAGGGAGAAATTTCGAATTTAAAATTTCATGGAAATGGTCATGTATATTTTTCTTTAAAGGATCAACAAAGCAAAATAAACTGTGTTTTATTTAAAAGCTATTGTCAGTCTATAAAATTTGAACTCCACGATGGCTTACATATCATTGTAAAGGGTTATGTCTCTATCTTTGAACGAGATGGGCAATATCAACTTTATGCAGAAAGTATTGAACCAGAAGGCATTGGAGCTTTGTATTTGGCTTTCGAACAATTAAAAGACAAATTGGAAAAAGAGGGCCTCTTTGATCCTTCTTTTAAAAAAAACCTTCCTCCTTTTCCTAAAAAAATTGCTTTGATTACTTCTCCTACAGGAGCAGCCGTCCAAGATATTCTCTCTGTTATCCAAAGGAGAAATCACTGTATCGAAATCATGATTTTCCCGGTACTTGTACAGGGTGAAAATGCTGCTATGCAAATTTCAGAAGCGATTCGCAGGGCAAATCGTTGTTTTGATGATATCGATATCATTATCTTGGCAAGAGGTGGTGGCTCGATTGAAGAATTGTGGGCATTTAACGAAGAAATCGTTGCCCGAAGTATTTTTGACTCCAAAATACCTATCATCTCTGCAATCGGTCATGAAACGGATTATACGATTGCCGATTTCGTTTCTGACTTAAGAGCACCAACTCCTTCAGCTGCAGCAGAATTAGCTGTGCCTCGCATTATAGATATGAAAGATAAAATTGAAATATCTTATCAACGAATCAATGAATTGATCGTACAGAAAATTAGAGATAAAAGAAATGAATTGAAACAATGGGATGAATCAAAATTGCTTTCTTATATGAAGGATAGGCTTGCACAAAATGCTCAATGGTTAGATACACTTCAAAAAGATTTAATTTCAAATTTAAAAATGAAGATTCAAACATGCAAGGGGAATTTAAATGAAAATGCTGCGAAGCTTGAAGCGCTAAGCCCAATATCAACCATCTCCAGAGGATATTCCGTATTATTTGATTTAAAAAATAATGATTCAATCGATTCCATCTCAAAGATAAAAATTGGACAGCCCATAAAGATTCTCT